>NZ_JBHWIO010000037.1:67348-76964 GCF_042732075.1 Kitasatospora sp. NPDC059812 | reverse complement strand
GGGTGGGGGGGGGGCGCGGCGGGGGGCCGCGCCGCGCCTCCCCCCCCCGCCCGCCCCCCCCCCCGCGGCGCGGGGGCGCCCCCCGGGCCGTTGCCGTGGGCGCCGAAGCGGTCAGCCGCCGAGCTGGATGCCGGCCATCCGCTTCCACTCGTACGGGCCGGTCTTCACCTTGAGGGCCAGCTCGCCCTCGAAGTCGTCGTGCAGGGTCAGCCCGGCCAGTTCGGCGGCGCGGCGGCCGACGGCGTAGCTCGGGGCCACCTGGTCGCCCCAGGCGCCGTCCGCGCCGACCACCACGATCCGGGTGGCCACGGCGCCGACGTACTCGACGACCGCGTCGGCGCCGCCCCCGTGTTGGCGGGCGAAGCTGCTGAGGTGCTTGGCGATGCGCTTGGCGCGGCGCTCGGTACGGGCGTCCGGCGCGGCGGCGGTGGCGGTCTCTGCGCTGCTCATGCCCGCATGCTACCCACCGGTAGTCGTGCTGGCGACGGGAGCGCCCTGTGCACCGGGCCACATACTGGAGGCGTGACCTTCTCCGGCTGGCCGGCCGAGGCGCTCGACTTCTACGAGCACCTCGAAGCCGACAATTCCAAGACCTTCTGGCAGGCCCACAAGGAGCAGTACGACGACGACGTGCGGACCCCGATGGAGCTGCTGCTCGCCGAGCTGGAGCCGGAGTTCGGGCCCGGGAAGATCTTCCGCCCCAACCGCGACGTCCGGTTCAGCGCCGACAAGTCTCCGTACAAGACACACATCGGCGCCCACCTGGAGACCGGCGGCTACGTCCAGCTCTCCGCCGACGGCCTGGCCTGCGGCAACGGGATGTACCAGCTCGCCCCCGACCAGTTGGACCGCTACCGCGCCGCCGTCGCCGAGGACGTCAGCGGCGCCGAACTGGAGCGGGTGATTGCCGCGGTGGAGCAGGACGGCCCCCGGGTGCACGGCCGGGACTCCCTCAAGACCGCTCCGCGCGGCTTCCCCAAGGACCACCCGAGGATCGAGCTGCTGCGCCACAAGGGCCTGGTCGCCTGGCAGGAGTGGGCGCCCGCGAAGTGGCTCGGCACCCGCGGCGCCCACACCCGGATCACCGCCTTCCTGCGCGCCTCCCAGCCGCTCCGGGACTGGCTGGACGACCACGTCGGCCCGTCCGAGCTGCCGGCGCGGTGAGAACGCGAAGAGCCCCGGTCCACCGGACCGGGGCTCTTCGACGTCGGACAGGCCTTACTTCACGAACGGGTCGATCGCGCACACCACGAACAGCAGCGACAGGTAGGTGATCGACCAGTGGAACAGCCGCATCTCCTTCAGCTTCGCGCCCACCACCCCGGCCTTGGCCCGGCCGTACAGCGCGTGCGCCTCGCGCAGCCAGAACCCGCCGAGCAGCACCGCGGTGACGGGGTACAGCCAGCTCATGTGCCCCAGCGGCCACACTGCCAGCGAGGTCGCCACCATCACCCAGGAGTAGGCGACGACCTGCTTGCCGACGGCGACGTTGCCCTTGACCACCGGCAGCATCGGCACGCCGGCCCGCTCGTAGTCCTCGCGCACCTTCATCGAGAGCACCCAGGTGTGCGGCGGCGTCCAGAAGAACACCACCAGGAACAGCGCGACCGCCGCCCAGGACAGCGAGTTGGTGACGGAGGACCAGCCGATCAGCACCGGCATGCAGCCGGCGATGCCGCCCCAGACGATGTTCTGCGAGGTGCGCCGCTTGAGCCCCAGCGTGTAGACGAACACGTAGAACAGCAGCGCGCCGAGCGCCAGTCCGGAGGAGAGCCAGTTGACGCCGAAGCCCAGCAGCAGGGTCGAGACGATCGCGAGGACGATGCCGAACACCAGCGCCTCGCGCGGCGACACCATCCCGGTGACGATCGGCCGGCGCTCGGTGCGGGTCATCACCGCGTCGATGTCGCGGTCGATGTACATGTTGAGGGCGTTGGCGCCGCCCGCCGAGAGGTAGCCGCCGACCACGACCTTCAGCACCAGCAGCATGTTCGGGACGCCCTGTTGGGCGAGGAACATCACCGGCACCGTGCTCATCAGCAGCAGTTCGATGATCCGTGGCTTGGTCAGTGCGACGAAGGCGCCGACACGGGCCCCGATGGGCCGGTGCGCAGGAGTCGCCCCGGTGACCCCGGCGGGACGGGTTTCGACGGCGGTCACTAACACCCCAACTGAAGATGAATCCTCGCAGGCGTCCACAGGAACGAAGGGTCCCAAATCGTCCGCTCTGCGCGTACCACGCCACCTTAGACGCTCCATATATCCCATCCGGCTCCGGGGTCCCCCGGCGAGGCCGATGGCACACCCCCGGGTGAACCGACTGGGTGAAGCCACGAAGCCGTTCCGGCGCGCCGCCGCAACCCGTCCTGACCACCGGGGCGGCAGGGTGCCGTAAAACAGGAGAGTCTGGGACAAAATCAGGCAGGCCGCCCTGGTGGGAATCACCATACGGATTTCCTGGTTGTCCCAGCACGGAGGGTGAGCCCCGGGCCGGACGGTAGGCTCGCACGCAGAAGCGGGATCTACCCTCCGTGACCGGCACCACCCAGCGTCGAGACCACAGCGCCGTGGCCGACCCGGTCCCCTTTCACGGGGTCACTCTTCACAACGGAAGGAGCCCTGAGACAGGGTGAGCACGACGCCGACGAACGCATTCGAGTGGTCCGAACTGGATGAGCGCACGGTTGACACAGCGCGGGTCCTGGCCATGGACGCCGTCCAGAAGGTCGGCAACGGACACCCCGGGACGGCCATGTCGCTGGCCCCCGCGGCGTACCTGATCTTCCAGCGTTTCCTGCGCCACGACCCGACCGACCCCTCGTGGGTCGGCCGCGACCGGTTCGTGCTGTCCCCCGGGCACACGAGCCTGACCCTCTACACCCAGCTGTACCTGTCGGGCTACGGCCTGGAGCTGGACGACCTCAAGGCCTTCCGCGTCGCGGGCAGCCGCACCCCGGGCCACCCGGAGCACGGCCACACCGCGGGCGTGGAGACCACCACCGGCCCGCTCGGCCAGGGCATCGCCAACGCGGTGGGCATGGCGATGGCCGCCCGCTACGAGCGCGGCCTGTTCGACCCGGACGCCGCCGCCGGCGAGTCCCCCTTCGACCACACCATCTGGGCCATCGTCTCGGACGGCGACCTGGAGGAGGGCATCTCCGCCGAGGCCTCCTCGCTGGCCGGCCACCAGAAGCTGGGCAACCTGGTCGCCCTGTACGACGACAACCACATCTCGATCGAGGGCGACACCGAGACCGCCTTCTCCGAGGACGTCCTCAAGCGCTACGAGGCGTACGGCTGGCACGTCCAGCGGGTCGCCCCGAAGGCCAACGGCGACATCGACGTGGCCGTCCTGGCCGACGCGCTGGCCGCGGCCAAGGCCGAGACCACCCGTCCGTCGATCATCGCGATGCGCACGATCATCGCCTGGCCGGCCCCGGACGCCCAGAACACCGCCAAGGCGCACGGCTCCGCGCTCGGCGCCGCCGAGATCGCCGCCACCAAGAAGGTCCTGGGCTTCGACCCGGAGAAGACCTTCGAGGTCTCCGACAAGGTGATCGAGCACGCCCGCGAGGTCATCAAGCGCGGCAAGGCCGCCCACGCCGAGTGGGAGCAGTCCCTGGAGGCCTGGCGCGCCGCCGACCCGCAGCGCGCCGCCGAGTTCGACCGCATCCAGGCCGGCGAGCTGCCCGAGGGCTGGAAGAAGACCGTCCCGGTCTTCCCGGCCGGCAAGGACGTCGCCACCCGCAAGGCCTCCGGCGAGACCCTCAAGGCGCTCGGCGCGGTCATCCCGGAGCTGTGGGGCGGCTCGGCCGACCTCGCCGAGTCCAACCTCACCACGATCGACGAGGACAGCTCGTTCCTCCCCGAGGGCAACCCGCTGAAGAGCGCCAGCCCGTACGGCCGGACGATCCACTTCGGCATCCGCGAGCACGCCATGGGCTCGACCATGAACGGCATCGCGCTGCACGGCAAGACCCGCGTGTACGGCGGCACCTTCCTGGTCTTCGCCGACTACATGCGCCCGGCCGTGCGCCTGGCCGCGCTGATGAAGCTGCCGGTCACCTACGTCTGGACGCACGACTCGATCGGCCTCGGCGAGGACGGCCCGACCCACCAGCCGGTCGAGCACATGGCCTCGCTGCGCGCCATCCCGGGCCTGTCCATGGTCCGCCCGGCCGACGCCAACGAGACGGCCGTCGCCTGGCGCACCGTGATCGAGCGCCAGACCACCCACCCGGGCCCGGTCGGCCTGGCGCTCACCCGCCAGAACGTCCCGACCTTCGACCGCGAGGTCTTCGGCTCCGCCGAGGGCACCGCGAAGGGCGGCTACATCCTGGCCGAGGCCTCCAGCGGCGACCCGCAGGTGATCCTGCTGGGCACCGGCTCCGAGGTCCAGCTGGCCGTCAAGGCCCGCGAGGTGCTGGAGGCCGAGGGCATCGCCACCCGGGTGGTCTCGGTGCCGTCCTTCGAGTGGTTCCAGGAGCAGGACCAGGCCTACCGTGACAGTGTGCTGCCGCCGTCGGTCAAGGCCCGGGTGTCGGTCGAGGCCGGCATCGGCCAGGGCTGGCGCGAGCTGGTCGGCGACCACGGCCGGATCGTCTCGCTGGAGCACTTCGGCGCCTCCGCCGACTACAAGGTGCTCTTCGAGGAGTTCGGCCTGACCGCCGAGCGCGTGGTGGCCGAGGCCCACAACGCCCTCCGTTCCCTTGAGGCCGTCAACCGCTGACGCCCCCTTGGGCCGTGCGCCCGCCCGCACGCGGGCGCACGGCCCCCTCTGACTACCCCACGAAGCAGAAGAAAAAAGGACTGAAGCACCATGACTGACGCACTGAAGCGCCTCAGCGACGAAGGCGTGGCGATCTGGCTGGACGACCTCAGCCGCAAGCGGCTGAACACCGGCAACCTCGCCGAGCTGGTGCAGAACAAGCACGTGGTGGGTGTGACCACCAACCCGACCATCTTCCAGAAGGCCATCGGCGGCGGCGACGACTCCTACGACGGCCAGCTGCGCGACCTCGCCGTCCGCAAGGTCACCACCGACGAGGCCGTCCGCATGATCACCACCTCGGACGTGCGTGACGCGGCCGACGTGCTGCGCCCGGTCTACGACGCCTCCAACGGCCGCGACGGCCGGGTGTCCATCGAGGTCGACCCGCGCCTGGCGCACGAGACCGCGGCCACCGTGGCCGAGGCCAAGCAGCTGTGGTGGCTGGTCGACCGTCCGAACGTCTTCATCAAGATCCCCGCCACCAAGGCCGGCCTGCCCGCGATCGCCGAGGTGATCGGCCGGGGCATCAGCGTCAACGTCACGCTGATCTTCTCGCTGGAGCGCTACAAGGCCGTCATCGACGCCTACCTGACCGGCCTGGAGGCCGCCAAGGCCAAGGGCCTGGACCTCTCCCAGATCGAGTCGGTCGCCTCCTTCTTCGTCTCCCGCGTGGACACCGAGATCGACAAGCGCCTGGAGAAGATCGGCGGCGACGCCCGGGACCTGCGCTCCAAGGCCGCCCTGGCCAACGCCCGCCTCGCCTACCAGGCGTACGAGGAGGTCTTCGGCTCGGTCGACGGCAAGTCCGCCGGCAGCGCCCGCTGGCGTTCGCTGGAGGCCGCCGGCGCCAAGCCGCAGCGCCCGCTGTGGGCCTCCACCGGTGTCAAGGACCCGGCCCTGCCGGACACCCTGTACGTCACCGAGCTGGTCGCCCCCGGCACGGTCAACACCATGCCCGAGGCCACCCTGGAGGCCACCGCCGACCACGGTGTGGTCACCGGCGGCACCATCGTCCCCAACTACGCCGACGCCAAGGCCGTGATGGACGCCATCGCCGCCGCCGGCGTGGACTACGACGACGTGGTCCAGGTGCTGGAGGACGAGGGCGTGGAGAAGTTCGAGCAGTCCTGGAACGAGCTGCTCGACACCGTCACCGCCTCGCTCGCCTCCTTCGCCGGCGAGAAGTGACCGTTCGCTCACACAGCCAGCGCACGAAAGCGGAGCCCAACAAGTGAGCACTGATTTCCCCGAGTTGACCTCGGAGTCGGACGCGGACGATCTCCCGCCGGCCCCCGTCAACCCGCTTCGTGACCCGGCCGACCGACGGCTCCCGCGCATCGCGGGGCCGTCCGGTCTGGTCATCTTCGGAGTCACCGGCGACCTGTCCCGCAAGAAGCTCATGCCGGCCATCTACGACCTGGCCAACCGCGGTCTGCTGCCGCCGGGCTTCTCTCTCGTCGGCTTCGCCCGGCGCGAGTGGGACGACGAGGACTTCGCCAAAGAGGTCCACGACGCGGTCAAGGAGCACGCCCGCACCCCGTTCCGGGAGGAGGTCTGGCAGCAGCTCGCCAAGGGCATGCGCTTCGTCCACGGCACCTTCGACGACGACGACGCCTTCGACAAGCTCCGCGAGACCATCATCGAGCTGGACAAGGCGCAGGGCACCGGCGGCAACTTCGCCTTCTACCTGTCCGTCCCGCCGAAGTTCTTCCCGACCGTCGTCCAGCAGCTCAAGAAGCACGGCCTGGCCGACCCCCCGCAGGGCTCGTGGCGCCGCGCGGTCATCGAGAAGCCCTTCGGCCACGACCTGGAGAGCGCCCAGGAGCTGAACCGGATCGTCCACGAGGTCTTCCCCCGGGACGAGGTCTTCCGGATCGACCACTACCTGGGCAAGGAGACGGTCCAGAACATCCTGGCGCTGCGCTTCGCCAACCAGATGTTCGAGCCGATCTGGAACCGGTCGTACGTCGACCACGTGCAGATCACCATGGCCGAGGACATCGGCATCGGCGGCCGGGCCGGCTACTACGACGGCATCGGCTCCGCCCGCGACGTCATCCAGAACCACCTGCTCCAGCTGATGGCGCTCACCGCCATCGAGGAGCCGGCGTCCTTCCACCCGAAGGCGCTGGTCGCCGAGAAGCTCAAGGTGCTCAGCGCCGTCAAGCTCCCGGCCGACCTCGGCCGGCACACCGTGCGCGGCCAGTACGCGGCCGGCTGGCAGGGCGGCGAGGAGGTGGTCGGCTACCTGGACGAGGACGGCATCGACCCGGACTCCAAGACCGACACCTACGCGGCGATCAAGCTGGAGATCAACAACCGCCGCTGGGCGGGCGTCCCGTTCTACCTGCGCACCGGCAAGCGGCTGGGCCGCCGGGTCACCGAGATCGCGGTGGTCTTCCAGCGCGCCCCGTACCTGCCGTTCGACTCCTACGCGACCGAGGAGCTGGGGCAGAACGCCCTGGTCATCCGGGTCCAGCCGGACGAGGGCGTGACGGTGCGGTTCGGCTCCAAGGTGCCGGGCACCTCCTTCGAGGTCCGGGACGTCACGATGGACTTCGCCTACGGCGAGTCCTTCACCGAGTCCAGCCCGGAGGCGTACGAGCGGCTCATCCTCGATGTGCTGCTCGGCGACGCCAACCTGTTCCCGCGTCACCAGGAGGTCGAGCTCTCCTGGCAGATCCTCGACCCGATCGAGAAGTACTGGGACACCCACGGCAAGCCCGCCCAGTACTCCGCGGGGACCTGGGGCCCGGCCGAGGCGGACGAGATGCTCGCACGAGACGGCAGGAGCTGGCGCCGGCCATGAAGATCGACCTCACCAACACGACGTCCAGCAAGATCAACGCCGCGCTGATGGAGGCGCGCCGGGCCAGTGGCTCCACCGCCGCCGGCATGGTGCTCACCCTGGTGATCGTGACCGACGAGGGCAGCGCGTACGACGCCCTCAAGGCCGCCAACGACGCCTCCCGCGAGCACCCCTCGCGCACCCTCGCGGTGATCAAGCGCGCCGGGCGCTCGCCCCGGGCCCGCGCCGAGACCCGGCTGGACGCCGAGATCCTGGTCGGCACCGATGCCGGCTCGGGAGAGACGGTCATCCTGCGCATGCACGGCGAACTCGCCGCGCACGCCCAGTCGGTGGTCCTGCCGCTGCTGCTCCCGGACGCCCCGGTCGTCGTCTGGTGGCCCGACAACGCGCCGCTGCACCCGGCGCAGGACCCGCTGGGCGCGCTCGCCCAGCGCCGGATCACCGACGCCGTCACCGCCGAGTCCCCGGTCGGCCAGCTCGCCCAGCGGGCCCAGAGCTACACCCCGGGCGACACCGACCTGGCCTGGACCCGGATCACCGGCTGGCGCTCGATGCTGGCCGCCGCGCTGGACCAGCGGCCGGTCACGATCACCTCCGCGGTGGTCGAGGGCGAGTCCTACAACCCCAGCGTCGAACTGCTCGGCCTCTGGCTGCACAACCGGCTGCACGTGCCGGTGGAGCGGGTCGTCACCGGCGGCCCCGGCATCACCGCGGTGCACCTGCGCACCAAGGACGGCGACATCACCCTGGACCGCCCGGACGGCCTGATGGGCACGCTCTCCATGGCCGGCTCCCCGGACCGCCAGGTGGCGCTCAAGCGGCGCGAGACCTCGGAGCTGATCGCCGAGGAGCTGCGCCGGCTCGACCCGGACGACATCTACGCGACGGCCGTGCGCACGCCCGTCGACCGGCTGCGCGAGCCGGACACCGCCGAGACGGCGGCGGCCGAGCGGGTCGCCCGCGCGGCGGTCGCCGAGGCCGCGGTGGCCAACCCCGCCCGGGTGACCGCCAAGGTCGCGTCCGAGGCCTCGTCCGAGGACGTGCCCGAGGACGCCGAGAAGGCTCCCGCCAAGAAGCCCGCCAAGCGCGCCGCCAAGGGGAGCGCATGACCAACGCGACCCCGCAGCTGGTCGTCCACCGGGACAAGGAGCTGATGGCCCAGGCGGCCGCGGCCCGGCTGATCACCCGGATCGTGGACGCCCAGGCCGCCCGCGGCACCGCCTCGGTGGTGCTCACCGGCGGGCGCAACGGCAACGCCCTGCTGGCCGCGATCGCCGCCTCCCCGGCGCGCGACGCGGTCGACTGGGCGCGGCTGGACCTCTGGTGGGGCGACGAGCGCTTCGTCCCCGCCGGGGACCCGGACCGCAACGCCGTCCAGGCCCGCGCCGAACTGCTGGACTCCGTCCCGCTCGACCCGGCGCGGGTGCACGAGATGCCCGCCTCGGACGGTGCGGACGGCTCCGACGTGGAGGCCGCCGCCGCCCGCTACGCGGAGGAGCTGGCGAAGGCGTCCGGCCCGGGCGACCGGCTCGGCGTCCCGGCCTTCGACGTGCTGCTGCTCGGCGTCGGCCCGGACACCCACGTCGCCTCGCTCTTCCCCGAGCACCCGGGCGTGCGGGAGACGGAGCTGACCGTGATCGGCGTGCGCGGGGCCCCCAAGCCCCCGCCGACCCGGGTCTCGCTCACCCTCCCGGCGATCCGGGCGGCCCGCGAGGTCTGGCTGCTGGCGGCCGGCGCGGACAAGGCGGACGCGGTCGCGATGGCCCTGTCCGGCCCCGGCGAGCTCCAGGCGCCCGCCTCCGGCGCGTACGGCCGTAGCCGCACCCTGTGGCTGCTGGACCGGGCCGCGGCGGAGCAGATCCCGCCCCAGCTGTACCCGCCGGCCTCGGCGTAACGGGCTCGGCAACGCACAAGGGCGGCCCCCCCCCCCACGCGGGGCCCCCGCGCGGGGGGGGGGGCCCGTGCGGGGGCCCGCCGCCGCGGGGGCCGCCCCCCGGGCGGGGGGGGCGCGCCCGCGGGGGGGGGGGGGCGCGCGC
>NZ_JBHWIO010000037.1:52319-67338 GCF_042732075.1 Kitasatospora sp. NPDC059812 | reverse complement strand
GGGCGCGGGCACCCCCCCCCCCGCGAGCCGGCGCGGCCGCCGTTGCCTTCGGCGCGGCCCCCCCCCTCACCCCCGAACCGCCCGGCGCCCCCCCCCCCCCTTCGCTGTCTGTCGTCCGGGTCAGATCTCGCCGCGCAGCTTGGCCAGCGCCTCGGCGAGGATCGCCTCGCCGTCGGCGTCGGTGCGCCGCTCGCGGACGTAGGCGAGGTGGGTCTTGTACGGCTCGTTGCGCGAGGGCGCGGGCGGGTTGTGCTCGTCCTGACCGGCCGGGAATCCGCACCGCGGGCAGTCCCAGGTGTCCGGGATGACGGCCTCGGCGGCGAAGCTCGGCCGGGTCTCGTGCTTGTTGGCACACCAGAAGGTGATCCGGTTGCGCGGGGCGGACTCGCCGCGCTCCGCCTCGCCCATCGGGCCCGCTCCGACCCTGCTGCCACGGATGGCGTTGCCACTTGCCACGGTCTGACTCCCTGCGTGCTGGTGCGCCGACCCTCCGCGGTGCGCGTCGGTGGCGAAAGTCGTCCTAGTGTAAGCAGGAGTTAAGCGTCCACCGCCATCGCCTCCGCCCCCGACCGTCCCAGGATAGGCGCTCGGGCGACGGGGCGTCAGGGTTACGTCAGCTCTTGTACTTCAGCACCAGGCCCAGCACGATGATGCAGGCGAACCAGGCGAGACCGACCACGATCGTGATGCGGTCCAGGTTGCGCTCGGCCACCGCCGAGCCGCCGCCGGTGGACATCGCGCCGCCACCGAACATGTCCGACAGGCCGCCGCCCTTCCCCTTGTGCAGCAGCACCAGCAGGATCATCAGCAGACTGAAGATGATCAGGGCAATCGAGAACCCGAGAACCACGACGGGACCAACTCTCTCGTATCTTCGGCGACGGGGCCGGACCGCTGACGGCGGTCCGGCCCCAAAGCCTACGTTGCTGCAGCGGCGTTAGCCTACTGCCTGCTCACGGTAGCGCACGATCTTGACGAACTCGTCGGCGTCCAGCGAGGCACCGCCGATCAGGCCGCCGTCGATGTCGGGCTTGGCCATCAGACCGGCCGCGCTCGACGACTTCACCGAACCGCCGTACAGCACGCGGACCTTGTCGGCCAGCTCGGCGTCGTACAGCTCGGCGATCCGCCTGCGGATGGCGGCGCAGACCTCCTGCGCGTCCTCCGGGGTGGCCACCTCGCCGGTGCCGATCGCCCAGACCGGCTCGTAGGCGACCACGATGGACTCGGCCTGGTGGGCCGGGATGTCCGCCAGGGCGCCGTCCAGCTGGGCGAGGGTGTGCTCGACGTGGGTGCCGGCCTTGCGGACGTCCAGCGGCTCGCCGATGCACAGGATCGGGGTGATCCCGGCCCGGTAGGCGGCCTTGACCTTGGTGTTGACGATCGCCTCGTCCTCACCGTGGTACTGGCGGCGCTCCGAGTGGCCGATCACCGCGAAGGTGCACTTCAGCTTGGCCAGCATCGGGCCGGAGACCTCGCCGGTGTAGGCACCGGAGTCGTGCTGCGAGATGTCCTGCGAGCCGTACTTGATCTTCAGCTTGTCGCCGTCGACCAGGGTCTGCACCGAACGCAGGTCGGTGAACGGCACCAGGACGGCGACCTCGACGGCCGCGTAGTCCTTGTCGGCCAGCGCGAAGGCCAGCTTCTGGGTGTGCTGGATGGCCTCAAGGTGGTTGAGGTTCATCTTCCAGTTGCCCGCCATCAGCGGGAGACGCTCAGTCATTGCTTTCAGCCTTCCAGGGCGGCGAGACCGGGGAGGGTCTTGCCCTCCAGGTACTCGAGGCTGGCGCCACCGCCGGTCGAGATGTGTCCGAATGCGTTCTCGTCGAAGCCCAGGATGCGGACGGCCGCGGCGGAGTCGCCGCCACCGACCACGGTGAACGCGTCGCTGTCGAGCAGCGCCTGGGCCACGGCCTTGGTGCCGTTCGCGTAGTCCGGGTGCTCGAAGACACCCATCGGGCCGTTCCAGAACACGGTGCCCGCGTCGGCCAGCTTCGCCGCGTACAGCTCGCGGGTCTTCGGGCCGATGTCCAGGCCCTCCTGGTCGGCCGGGATCGCGTCCGCGGCGACGAGCGAGGGGTTGGCCGGGGCCTTGGTCTTGAGGTCGGGGAACTCCGCCGACACCAGGACGTCCACCGGCAGGACGAACTCGACGCCCGTCGCCTCGGCGCGCTTCAGGTAGTCCAGGACGACCGGGATCTGGTCCTCCTGCAGCAGCGAGATGCCGACCTCGTGGCCCTTGGCCTTGAGGAAGGTGTACGCCATGCCGCCGCCGATCAGGATCCGGTCGGCCTTCTTCAGCAGGTTGTCGATCACGCCGAGCTTGTCGGAGACCTTGGCGCCGCCGAGCACGACCACGTACGGGCGCGCGACCTCCTCGGTGAGCTTCTTGAGCACACCGACCTCGGTGGCGATCAGGTCGCCGGCCGCGTGCGGCAGCAGGCCGGGCAGGTCGTAGACCGAGGCGTGCTTGCGGTGCACGGCGCCGAAGCCGTCGCCGACGTACAGGTCCGCGAGGGCGGCCAGCTGCTCGGCGAAGGCCTTGCGCTCGGCGTCGTCCTTGCTGGTCTCGCCGGCGTTGAAGCGCAGGTTCTCCAGCAGCGCGACCTCGCCGTCGCCCAGCGCGGCCACGGTGGACGCGGCGCTCTCGCCCACGGTGTCGGTGGCGAAGGCGACGTTCTTGCCGAGGATCTCGCCGAGGCGCACGGCCGCCGGGGCCAGCGAGAACGTCGGGTCCGGCGCACCCTTCGGGCGGCCGAGGTGGGAGGCGACGACGACCCGGGCGCCGCGCGCGACGAGCTTGGCGATGGTCGGGGCGACGGCACGGATCCGGCCGTCGTCGGTGATCGTGGTGCCGTCCAGCGGGACGTTCAGGTCGGCACGGACGAACACGCGCTTGCCGGCGACGTCGAGGTCTTCGATGGTCTTCACGGGGATTGGCTCTCCTGGGGAGATGGTTGATGCGCAGAGGCGGCACGGCGCAGGGGCCGCCTGGGAAAGTCCTGGTGCGCAGAGCGAGGGCCCGGTCGGCACAGTGCGCCAGCCGGGCCCTCGCCCCTACATCACGTCAGCTCCCGCTGCGTCAGAGCTGGCCGCCGACGAGGGAGGTCAGGTTGACGAGGCGGTTCGAGTAGCCCCACTCGTTGTCGTACCAGCCGAGCACCTTGACCTGGTTGCCCTGGACCATGGTGAGCTGGGAGTCGAAGATGCAGGAGGCCGGGTCGTTGACGATGTCCGAGGAGACGATCGGGTCCTCGGTGTAGGTCAGGATGCCCTTGAGCGGGCCCTCCTGCGAGGCCTTCTGGAAGGCGGCGTTGACCTCGTCCTTGGTCACCTCGCGCTCCAGGGTGACGACCAGGTCGGTGATGGAGCCGGTCGGGACCGGGACGCGCAGCGAGGTGCCGTCCAGCTTGCCCTTCAGCTCCGGCAGGACCAGGGCGGTCGCCTTGGCGGCACCGGTCGAGGTCGGGATGATGTTCTGCGACGCGGCACGGGCGCGGCGCAGGTCCTTGTGCGGGAAGTCCAGGGTCACCTGGTCGTTGGTGAACGCGTGGACGGTCGTCATCAGGCCCTTGACGATGCCGAAGTTCTCGTGCAGCACCTTGGCCATCGGCGCCACGCAGTTGGTGGTGCAGGAGGCGTTGGAGATGATCGAGTGGTTGGCGGCGTCGTACTTGTCCTCGTTGACGCCCAGGACGATGGTGACGTCCTCGTCGCTCGCGGGCGCCGAGATGATGACCTTCTTCGCGCCGGCGGCGAGGTGCTTCTTCGCGGCCTCGGCCTTGGTGAAGATGCCGGTGGACTCGACGACGATGTCGGCGCCCAGGGCGGCCCACGGCAGGTTGGCGGGGTCACGCTCGGCGCTGACCTGGAAGGTCTTGCCGTCGACGGTGATGCTGTCCTCGGTGTGCGAGACCTCGCCCGGGAAGGTGCCCAGGGTGGTGTCGTACTTGAGCAGGTGAGCCAGGGTCTTCGTGTCAGTGAGGTCGTTGACACCGACGATCTCGATGTCCGCGCCCTGCGCCTTGACCGCGCGGAAGAAGTTGCGGCCGATGCGGCCGAATCCGTTGATGCCTACCCGGATCGTCACGAACCGATCTCCTCGTTAGGTACGCCGGAGCTAAGCCGACGGGGGTGAGATTTGGGAAGTCCCCGACCGCCTATGACCCTACCCCTCCCAGGCCTGGGAGGGCACATCGCGCCACGTGCGACGACCTGGCGTGGCGCGAAATCAGGCCGACCGTCCTTGGCGGTCAGGGCAGTTGGTCCCGGCCAGTGGTCTCTACCAATTTGCGCACACCGGGCGCGTCCGGGTATCCCGTCCGGACACGGCGACGGCCGGTGCCCGGAATCCGGACACCGGCCGCGGAACAGCCACTTGGTGCGGTCAGTTCATCGCCATCTCGTCGGTGAGGTTGGCCTCGGTGCTCGGCAGGCCGAGCTCGGAGGCGCGCTTGTCCGCCATCGCCAGCAGGCGGCGGATCCGGCCGGCCACCGCGTCCTTGGTCAGCGGCGGGTCGGCGAGCGCGCCCAGCTCCTCCAGCGAGGCCTGCTTGTGCTGCATCCGCAGCTGGCCGGCCGCGGCCAGGTGCTCGGGCACCTCCTCGCCGAGGATCTCCAGCGCCCGCGCCACCCGGGCGCCGGCCGCCACCGCGGCGCGGGCCGAGCGGCGCAGGTTGGCGTCGTCGAAGTTGGCCAGGCGGTTGGCGGTGGCCCGGACTTCGCGCCGCATCCGGCGCTCCTCCCAGGCGAGCACCGACTCGTGCGCGCCGAGCCGGGTCAGCAGCGCGCCGATCGCGTCGCCGTCGCGGATCACCACCCGGTCCACGCCGCGCACCTCGCGGGCCTTGGCCGGGATGCCGAGCCGACGGGCCGCGCCGACCAGGGCGAGGGCGGCCTCGGAGCCGGGGCAGGTGATCTCCAGCGAGGAGGAGCGGCCCGGCTCGGTGAGCGAGCCGTGCGCCAGGAAGGCCCCGCGCCAGGCCGCCTCGGCGTCGCAGGTGGCCCCGGAGACGACCGCCGGGGGCAGCCCCCGGATCGGCCGGCCCCGGCCGTCCACGAGGCCGGTCTGGCGCGCGAGCAGTTCGCCGTCCTTGACCACCCGGACGACGAAGCGGCTGCCGCGCCGCAGTCCGCCGGGGGCCATCACCACGAGGTCGGAGGAGTGTCCGAAGATCTCCAGCAGGTCCTTGCGCAGCCGCCGCGCCGCCGCGCCGGTGTCCAGCTCCGCCTCGATCACGATCCGGCCGCTCACGATGTGCAGCCCGCCCGCGAACCGCAGGATCGCCGACACCTCCGCCTTGCGGCAGCAGGCCCTGGTGACCGGGAGCCGGCTGATCTCGTCCTTCACCGCTGGAGTCATCGCCATGGCCCGATCCTTCCATGTGTCCGGAAAATCCGGTCGTACGCGGCGGCCAACAGCTCCGGGTCGTGTCGCGGGGTGCCGTCGGTGCGGGCCACCCTGCCGAGGACCAGGGCGGCGCCCATCCGCTCGGCGGCCTTCTCCAGACCGGCCAGGTCCGCCTGGCCGAAGGCGCCGCCGGTGACGGCCCGCTCGTCCACCAGGATCGCATCCACCGCGAGGCCCGGGGCGTGGTCGGCGATGACCTCCAGGTGGCGCTGCGGGGTGAAGCCCTCGGTCTCGCCGGGCTGCGGGGCCAGGTTCAGGGTGAGCAGGCGGCGGGCGCGGGTCTCGGTGAGCGCCTTGGCCAGCTCCGGCACCAGCAGGTGCGGCAGCACGCTGGTGAACCAGGAGCCGGGCCCGAGCACCACCCAGTCCGCCTCCCGGACGGCGGTGACCGCCTCCGGGACGGCCGGCGGCCCGTCCGGCAGCAGCCGGATCGACTGCACGGTGCCGGGCGTGACCGCGACGTCGGCCTGGCCGCGGACGGCCGACAGCTCGCCGGGGCGCTCCGGGTCGTGGCCGCGCACGGTCGCCTCGATGTCCAGCGGCACCGCCGACATCGGCAGCACCCGACCCTGGACGTTCAGCAGCCGGCCGACCCAGTCCAGGGCGGCCACCGGGTCGCCGAGCTTCTCCCAGAGCGCGACGATCAGCAGGTTGCCGACCGCGTGGCCGCCCAGCTCACCGGTGCCGGTGAAGCGCTGCTGGATCACCTCGGACCAGGTGCGCCCCCAGTCGTCGTCCCCGCACAGCGCGGCCAGCGCCTTGCGCAGGTCGCCGGGGGGCAGCACGCCCAGCTCGGTGCGGAGCCGGCCGCTGGAGCCGCCGTCGTCGGCGACGGTGACCACGGCGGTCAGGTCGCTGGTGAGCCGGCGCAGCGCGGAGAGCGAGGCGGACAGGCCCTGGCCGCCGCCGAGCGCGGTGATCCGGGGGGCCGGGTTGGCCCGGGCGGGGCTGCTGCGCGGCCGGCTCGGGACCGGCGGCCGGGCCGGGCCACCCGCCCGGTCGGCACTCCTGTTCTGCGGCTGCCGCCCGGGCACATATCCCGCCACACTCACCTCGCGTTCCTCGCCGCGGCCACCGGCCCCGCCGGCGGCCCGGCTAGGAGGCGGCGGTCACTCCCGTCCCATGTCACGGTGGACGAGCACCGTCTCCACTCCGTCGGCGATGAGACGCTTGGTCAGGCGCTCGGACATCGCGACGCTGCGGTGCTTGCCACCGGTGCAGCCTACGGCAAGCGTCATGTAGCGCTTCCCCTCGCGGCGGTACCCCTCGGTGATGATGCGCAGGAGATCGGCGTAGCCGTCCAGGAACTCGTTGGCGCCGGGCTGCTGGAACACGTAGTCGGCGACGTCCGCGTCGGTGCCGGTACGGGCGCGCAGCTCGGGCACCCAGTGCGGGTTGGGCAGGAAGCGGCAGTCCACCACCAGGTCGGCGTCGACCGGCAGGCCGTACTTGAAGCCGAAGGACATCACGGTGGCGCGCAGCTCGGGCTCGTCGTGGTCGGCGAACTGGGCGTCCAGCTTGGCGCGCAGCTGGTGCACGTTGAGGTTGGAGGTGTCGATCACCAGGTCGGCCTCGCCGCGCAGGTCGCGCAGCAGGTCGCGCTCCTGGGCGATGCCGTCGACGATCCGGCCGTCGGCCTGCAGCGGGTGCGGGCGGCGCACGCTCTCGAAGCGGCGGACCAACGCGTCGTCGGAGGAGTCCAGGAAGACCACGCTGAGCCGGACGCCGCGCTTCTCCAACTCGTCGAGGGAGGTGAGCAGGTCGTCGAAGAACTGGCGGCCCCGGACGTCCACGACCACGCCGATCCGGGCGACGTTGCCCTGGGAGCGGGCGCCCAGGTCGACCATGGTCGGGATCAGGGCCGGTGGCAGGTTGTCCACCACGAACCAGCCCAGGTCCTCCAGGCACTTCGCGGCGGTGGAGCGGCCGGCTCCGGACATGCCGGAGATGATCACCAGCTCCGGCGCGTTCTCGGCCACGTCTGACACGGTCACTTCGGTTCCCCGCTCTCGGTCTTTCTGCTGGGGAGAACGCGCACGGCGCGACCACCCTTCCCCTGCCCGGACAGGCGGGCGGGGGCTGGGCGCGTCGTCTGACGGTCGGCGTCGGCCGTCATGGCGTCTCCTGGGATGGTGCGGTCTGGGATGCTGCGGCCACCGGCTCGGCGGCCGGTTCGGCCCCGTCCTCGATGATCTCGCCGGTGGCGGTGTTCACCGCTGGTGCGACGGGTGTACGGGAGGACAACGCCGCCGCAACAGTCTCCGCCGTGCGGCGTCCGATGCCGGGTACGGCGCAGAGTTCGTCGACGGTGGCGGCCCGGAGCCTCTTCAGCGAGCCGAAGTGCTTGAGCAGCGCCTGGCGGCGAGTCTCGCCGAGGCCCGGGACGGAGTCCAGTTCCCCGGCGGTGAGTCGCTTGGAACGCTTGCTGCGCTGGTAGGTGATCGCGAAGCGGTGGGCCTCGTCGCGGACCCGCTGGAGCAGGTAGAGGCCCTCGCTGGAGCGCGGCAGCACGACCGGGTCGTCCTCGCCGGGCAGCCAGACCTCCTCCAGCCGCTTGGCCAGGCCGCACAGCGCGACGTCGTCGATGCCGAGTTCGTCCAGGGCGCGCTTGGCGGCGGCGACCTGCGGCTGGCCGCCGTCCACGACCAGCAGTTGGGGCGGGTAGGCGAAGCGGCGCGGGCGGCCCGTCTCCGGGTCGATCGGGCCGGCCGGGGCCCCGGTGCCGTCGGCGGCGGCGCCCGGGTCGTCGGCCTCGGGGACGACCCACTCGCCGGTCTGCTCGCGCTCCTGGAGGTAGCGGCGGAAGCGCCGGCCGATCACCTCGTGCATCGAGCGGACGTCGTCCTGGCCCTCGAAGCCCTTGATCTGGAAGCGCCGGTACTCGCTCTTGCGGGCCAGGCCGTCCTCGAAGACGACCATCGAGGCGACCACGTCCTCGCCCTGGAGGTGGGAGATGTCGAAGCACTCGATGCGCAGCGGCACCGAGTCCAGCTCCAGCGCGTCGGCGATCTCCTGCAGGGCGCGGCTGCGGGTGGTGAGGTCGGAGGCGCGCTTGGTCTTGTGCAGTGCCAGCGCCTGCTGGGCGTTGCGCTGCACGGTGGCCATCAGGTCCTTCTTGTCGCCGCGTTGCGGGATCCGCAGGTCGACCTGGCTGCCGCGCAGGCCGCTCAGCCAGTCCCGGACCGGACCGGACGGCTCGGGCAGCGCGGGGACGAGCACCTCGCGCGGGACGGTCTCGTTGCGCTCGTCCGGGCCGGCGCCGCCGTAGAGCTGCTGGAGGGCGTGCTCGACCAGGCCGGCGGTGTCGACGTCCTCGACCTTGTCGGTGACCCAGCCGCGCTGGCCGCGCACCCGGCCGCCGCGGACGTGGAAGATCTGGACGGCGGCCTCCAGTTCGTCCTCGGCGACGGCCAGCAGGTCGGCGTCGGTGGCGTCGGCGAGCACGATGGCGTTCTTCTCCATCGCGCGCTTGAGGGCGCCGATGTCGTCCCGCAGCCGGGCCGCCTTCTCGTACTCCATCTCCTCGGCGGCCTCCCGCATCTGCTCTTCCAGCCGGCGCAGGTAGTTGCCGGTGCGCCCGGCCATGAAGTCGCAGAAGTCCTCGGCCAGCGCCCGGTGTTCGTCCGGCGAGACCTTGCCGACGCAGGGCGCGGCGCACTTGCCGATGTAGCCGAGCAGGCAGGGCCGGCCGACCTGCCGGGCACGCTTGAACACGCCGTTGGAGCAGGTGCGGACGGGGAAGACGCGCAGCAGCAGGTCGACCGTCTCGCGGATCGCCCAGGCGTGCCCGTACGGGCCGAAGTAGCGCACGCCCTTCTTGTGCGCCCCGCGCATCACCTGGACCCGCGGGTACTCCTCGTTGAGGGTGACGGCGAGTTCCGGATAGCTCTTGTCGTCGCGGTACTTGACGTTGAACCGCGGGTCGAACTCCTTGATCCAGGAGTACTCCAGCTGGAGCGCCTCGACCTCGGTGGCCACCACCGTCCACTCCACCGAGGCCGCGGTGGTGACCATGGTCGCGGTGCGCGGGTGCAGGCCGGCCAGGTCCTGGAAGTAGGACGACAGGCGCGGCCGCAGGCTCTTGGCCTTGCCGACGTAGATGACCCGCCCGTGGGCGTCACGGAACTTGTAGACGCCCGGTGAGGTCGGGATCGCGCCCGGCGCCGGGCGGTAGGTGCTCGGGTCAGCCATGGGTCCACCGTACCGAGTGGAGCCGGGGCCGCGAAGGGGAGATCAACCGGGCGGGGACCGGCTGGGCCGAGATCGACTGGGTGGAGATCAACTGCTTCAGCTCGGGGTCACCTTGAGGTTCCCGCCGTCGACCGTGACGGCGTAGGCGGGCAGCGGCCTGGGGGCCGGGCCGTCCTGGACGGCGCCGTCGGCGATGGCGAACCGGCTGCCGTGGCAGGGGCACTGGATCTGCTGGCTCTTCACCTGGTCGACGACGCAGCCGGCGTGGGTGCAGACGGCGCTGAAGGCCTTGTACTCCCCCGCGGTCGGCTGGGTCACGACGATCTTCTGGTTGCGGAAGACCTTGCCGCCGCCCTCCGGCACCTCCGAGGCCGGGCCGAGGTCCACCGGGGTCTTGGCCGCGCTGCCGGCGCCGGAGGAGCCCGAGGAACCCGAGGAGGGACCGCAGCCGGCGATCGCCACGGTGCCGCCGGCCGCCAGTACGGCGGCGGCGCCGCAGAGCACGGTGCGGCGGGAGGTGGCGGGGCTGGTCTCGGGGGCCTCTGACATCGGTGCGCTCCTGCGGTTCGGCTTCCTACGAGGGACCTCGGAAGTCTATGCGGCACCCGCTCCGCCACCCCCGTGGGTGGGGCGGCGGAGCGGGCCGCTGCTCCCTCTTCGCTACTTCTTCGCCGCGGCGGCCCGCTTGCGCGGCGCCTTCTTCACCGGGGCGACCGGGGCGTCCGCGAACTCGCCCGGAAGGATGTCCCGGAGGAACTTGCCGGTGTGGCTCTCCGGGACGGCGGCGATCTGCTCCGGGGTGCCCTCGGCGACCACCATGCCGCCGCCGGAACCGCCCTCGGGGCCCATGTCGACGACCCAGTCGGCGGTCTTGATCACATCGAGGTTGTGCTCGATGACGATCACCGTGTTGCCCTTCTCCACCAGCCCGCTGAGCACCTTGATCAGCTTGCTGATGTCCTCGAAGTGCAGGCCGGTGGTGGGCTCGTCCAGCACGTAGACCGTCCGCCCGGTGGAGCGCTTCTGCAGCTCGGAGGCGAGCTTGACGCGCTGCGCCTCGCCGCCGGACAGCGTCGGCGCGGACTGGCCGAGCCGGACGTAGCCGAGGCCGACGTCGTTGAGCGTCCTGAGGTGCCGGGCGATCGCCGGGACGGCCTCGAAGAAGGCCAGCGCCTCCTCGATCGGCATGTCCAGCACCTCGGAGATGGACTTGCCCTTGTAGTGGACCTCCAGCGTCTCCCGGTTGTACCGGGCGCCGTGGCAGACCTCGCACGGCACGTAGACGTCCGGCAGGAAGTTCATCTCGATCTTGATGGTGCCGTCGCCCGAGCAGTTCTCGCAGCGGCCGCCCTTGACGTTGAAGGAGAACCGGCCGGGCAGGTAGCCGCGGACCTTCGCCTCCTGCGTCTCCGCGAAGAGCCGGCGCACGTGGTCGAACACCCCGGTGTAGGTCGCCGGGTTGGAGCGCGGGGTGCGCCCGATCGGCGACTGGTCGACGTGCACCACCTTGTCCACCAGGTCGGTGCCGGTGATCCGGGTGTGCCGGCCGGGCACGCTGCGGGCGCCGTTCAGCTCCCGGGCGAGGTGGGTGTAGAGGATGTCGTTGACCAGCGTCGACTTGCCGGAGCCGGAGACGCCGGTGATCGCGGTGAAGGTGCCGAGCGGGAAGCCGACCGTGACGTCCTTGAGGTTGTGCTCGCGGGCGCCGTGGACGGTCAGCTGGCGCTTCTTGTCCCGGTCGCGGCGGCCCGCCGGGATCGGGATGGACCGCTTGCCGGAGAGGTACTGGCCGGTCAGCGACTCCTTGTTGGACAGCAGCCCCTTCAACGAGCCGGAGTGCACCACCTTGCCGCCGTGCTCGCCGGCGCCCGGGCCGATGTCGACCACCCAGTCCGCCGTCTTGATGGTGTCCTCGTCGTGCTCGACCACGATCAGCGTGTTGCCGATGTCGCGCAGCCGCACCAGCGTCTCGATCAGCCGGTGGTTGTCCCGCTGGTGCAGGCCGATGGACGGCTCGTCCAGCACGTACAGCACGCCGACCAGGCCGGAGCCGATCTGGGTGGCCAGCCGGATGCGCTGGGCCTCGCCGCCGGACAGGGTGCCGGCCGCGCGGTTCAGCGAGAGGTAGTCCAGGCCGACGTCGACCAGGAAGCGCAGCCGCTCGTTGACCTCCTTGAGGACGCGCTCGGCGATCTGCTTGTCCCGGTCGTTCAGCTTCATCGCGCCCAGGAACTCGGCGCAGTCGCTGATCGACATCGCCGAGACGTCGGCGATCGACTTCTCCTCGACGGTGACCGCGAGCACCACCGGCTTGAGCCGGGTGCCCTCGCACGTCGGGCAGGGCACCTCGCGCATGTAGCCCTCGAAGCGCTCGCGGCTACTGTCGCTCTCCGCCTCGGTGTGCCGGCGCTGGATGAACGGGACGGCGCCCTCGAAGCCGGTGCTGTACGAGCGCTCGCGCCCGAAGCGGTTGCGGTAGCTGACCTGCACCTGGTGCTTGTGCCCGTACAGCAGCGCCTTCTTGGCGCGGGCCGGCAACCCGGCCCACGGGATGTCGGTGCGGAAGCCCAGCTCCCCGGCGAGCGCGTCGATCAGGCGCTGGAAGTACTCCTTGGCGTGGCCCGCCGACCACGGGTGGATCGCGCCCTCCTCCAGCGAGCGCTCCGGGTCCGGGATGACCAGCTCCGGGTCGACCTCCATCCGGTTGCCCAGGCCCGAGCAGTCCGGGCAGGCGCCGAACGGCGAGTTGAAGGAGAACGAGCGCGGCTCCAGCTCCTCGAACGACACGTCGTCGTACGGGCAGTAGAGGTGCTCGGAGTACATCCGCTCGCGCTCCGGGTTGTCCTCCGCGAGGTCGACGAAGTCGAGCACGACCATGCCGCCGGACAGCCGCAGGGCCGTCTCCACCGAGTCGGTGAGCCGACGCTTGGCGCTCTCCTTGACGGTCAGGCGGTCGATGACCACCTCGACGGTGTGCTTCTCCTGCTTCTTGAGCTTCGGCGGCTCGGCGAGCTGGATCGTCCCGCCGTCCACCCGGGCGCGCGAGTAGCCCTTGGACTGGAGGTCGGCGAAGAGGTCGACGAACTCGCCCTTGCGCTCGCGCACCACCGGGCTGAGCACCTGGAACCGGGTGCCCTCGGCGAGCTCCAGCACCTTGTCGACGATCGCCTGCGGCGACTGCTTGGCGATCGGGCGGCCGCAGTGCGGGCAGTGCGGCTTGCCGATCCGGGCGAACAGCAGGCGCAGGTAGTCGTAGACCTCGGTGATCGTGCCGACGGTCGAACGGGGGTTGCGGTTGGTGGACTTCTGATCGATCGAGACGGCCGGGGAGAGACCTTCGATGAAGTCCACATCGGGCTTGTCCATCTGCCCGAGGAACTGGCGGGCGTAGGAGGACAGCGACTCGACGTAGCGGCGCTGGCCCTCGGCGAAGATCGTGTCGAAGGCGAGCGAGGACTTGCCGGAGCCGGAGAGGCCCGTGAAGACGATGAGGGAGTCGCGGGGCAGGTCGAGCGAGACGTTCTTGAGGTTGTGCTCGCGAGCACCGCGGACGATGAGGCGGTCGGCCACTGCTTCTGGCGCCTTTCTCCGGGGCGAGAGGACTTGCGGGGAGATGTGTGCTTCTTCCAGGATGCGGCAGCCAGCCTACTAGCTCAGACGTTCGAATATCGACCGTGTCCAGCGGAGTCCACCCGAACGAGTGAGAGCGCCCCTCGAACCCTCCGTACCCGGACCGAAAAAGGCCCTGCTCAGCGGTCGGATTCGGCGATAGCGTCAGCTGGTCAACGAGCGGAGCCCCCCGCGGGCAACGCGCCGTCTCCCACAGAAGGCCGATCCGATGACCGACCCGCAGACCGCCGCCGAGGCCGCCGCGCAGTACCTGGCCCTGGTCGAGGAGAGCACCCGGCACCTGCTGCACACCGTCGCCGAGCTGAAGCCCGAGGCCGTCGCCGAGCCCTCCGCCCTGCCCGGCTGGACCCGCGGTCACGTGCTGGCCCACCTCGCCCGCAACGCCGACTCCCTGGTCAACCTGCTGGACGGCGCCCGCACCGGCACCGACATCCCGCAGTACGCCAGCACCGAGGCCCGCGACCGGCAGATCGAGGAGGGCGCGCCCCGCCCGGTGGACGTCCAGCTCGCCGACCTGCGCGACTCCCGCGAGCGCTTCGCCGCGGCCGCCGCTCTGCTGCCCGCCGAAGCCTGGACGGTCGAGGTCCGCCACCGCACCGGCTACGTCTTCCCCGCCCACGACCTCCCGTGGAAGCGCCTCGCCGAGGTCGAGTACCACCACGTCGACCTGGACGCCGGCCACACCCCCGCGCACTGGCCGGAGGTCTTCGCCGTCACCGAGTTCCACAAGATCGCCAACAAGCTGCACGGCACCGCCCTGCCCGGCGTCGAGCTGGTCGCCGAGGACACCGGGGACATCGGCCTGATCGGCACCGGCGAGCCCGTCCTCACCGTCCAGGGCCCCCTCCGCTCCCTGCTCGCCTGGCTCTCCGGCCGCTCCGACGGCGCCGGCCTGCGGACCACCCCCGACACCGCCCTCCCCCAGCTTCCCCCGCTGGGCTGACGGCGCGAAGATGATCCTGAACCCCTTCACCGGACGAGGAGCGGACGCATGACGTACCACGGAGCGGTCAAGGTCGGCGGGCCGCCTGACGTGCGGGAGCTGGCGCACCTGATCATCACCAAGGTGGCCGTCGGCCCGTACGACAACAACGCCTACCTGCTGCGCTGCCGGGCCACCGACGAGCAGCTGCTGATCGACGCGGCCGCCGACGCCCCGGTGCTGCTGGAGACCGTCGGTGACGAGCTCGCCACCGTCGTCACCACCCACCGGCACCACGACCACTGGGCCGCGCTCGCCGAGGTGGTCGCCGTGACGGGGGCTCGCACCGCCGCCGGCGCGCACGACGCCGAGGGCGTCGACGTGCCCACCGAGCTGCTGCTCGCGGACGGCGACAAGCTGCGGGTCGGCGACGTGGAACTCACCGTCCGGCACCTGGTCGGGCACACCCCGGGCGCGATCGTGCTGATCTACGACGACCCGCAGGGCCACCCGCACGTCTTCACCGGCGACTGCCTCTTCCCCGGCGGCGTCGGCAACACCTGGGGCGATGCGGAGGCCTTCACGAGCCTCTTCCGGGACGTCAACGCGAAGATCTTCGACGTCCTGCCGGACGAGGCCTGGGTCTACCCCGGCCACGGCAGCGACACCACCCTCGGCGCCGAGCGCCCGCACCTCGACGAGTGGCGCGAGCGCGGCTGGTGACCTCGGCCTTCGGGCACCGGGCACCGGGCACGACGAGGCCCCCGCCCCCCCCACCGGGGGGGCCCACCACCCCCCGCCGGCGGCCCAGCTGGGGGCGGCCCACACGCCCCCCCCGCCGGTCCCGCAGGCGATCGTCTCGGCGC
>NZ_JBHWIO010000037.1:0-52310 GCF_042732075.1 Kitasatospora sp. NPDC059812 | reverse complement strand
GGCGCCCCCCCCCCGCCCCGCGGGGGGGGGGGGGGGGGGGGCCCCGCGGCTTGGGGGCCGGGGCCCCCGCCCCCGCCGCGCCCCCCCCCCCCCCCGGCGGGGGGCGGGGGCCTCGGCCGTCACGCGGGGGTCAGGCGTCCAGCTTCTGGGCCTCGCGCTCGGCCCGTTCCTGCTTCTTCGAGGCGATCAGGCTGGTCACCGTGGTGACGGCCAGCACGACCACGATGACGCCCAGCGAGAGCGGGATGCCGATCTCCGGCACGTTCGCGCCCGCCTCGTGCGCCGCGTGCAGCACCAGCTTCACGCCGATGAAGCCGAGGATCACCGACAGGCCGTACGACAGGTGGACCAGCTTCTTCAGCAGGCCGCCGATCAGGAAGTACAGCTGACGCAGGCCCATCAGGGCGAAGGCGTTGGCGGTGAAGACGATGTACGGGTCCTGGGTCAGGCCGAAGATCGCCGGGATGGAGTCCAGCGCGAACAGCACGTCCGTGGTGCCGATCGCCAGCATCACGATCAGCATCGGGGTCATCAGCCGGCGGCCGTTCTCCCGGATGAACAACTTCGTGCCGTGGTACGTGTCGGTGGACGGGAATCGCCGCTCGATCGACTTGAGCAGGCGGTTCTCCTCGAACTCGTCCTCCTCCTCGCCGGCCCGGGCCTCCTTGATCAGCTTCCAGGCGGTCCAGATCAGGAAGGCGCCGAAGATGAAGAACACCCAGGAGAACTGGGTGACCAGCGCCGCGCCGCCGGCGATGAAGACCGCCCGCAGCACCAGCGCGATGATCACACCGAACATCAGCACGCGCTGCTGGTAGATCCTCGGCACCGCGAACTTGCCCATGATCAGGATGAAGACGAACAGGTTGTCGACACTGAGCGACTTCTCGGTGATGTAACCGGCGAAGAACTCACCGGCCGGCTGCGCGCCGGAGTGCCACCAGAGGAACCCGCCGAAGATCAGCGCCAGCACGATCCAGACCGCGGTCCAGATCCCGGCCTCCTTGATCGAGACCTCGTGCGGCTTGCGCCCTCCGATGAAGAAGTCCGCCACGATCAGTGCGATCAGCACACCGATCGTGGTGACCCACATGGTTACGGAAACGTCCACTACTGCTCCTCCGGCAGGTAGGCGAGACAGTCATCGTCACTGCCGGAGGTCTCTTCCGCCCGTCGGGCCCGCTCTCGGGGCGTCCGCACGGACCAGCGCCCCGGGGCGCCACTCGTGGGCGCCCGTGATGACGGGGACAACTGCGGGGGAATACTCCCCTCCGCTGCCATCGAGAGTAACAGGAAGCCCAAGTAAAGGTAAAGAAGGTAAAGAACCGTCAGAGATGACGTCCGGGGCGCCCGTCAGGGATGCCGTCCGGGATGCCCGTCAGGGATGCCGTCAGAGGTACGGCTCGATCGCCGGCAGCAGGTCCTGGAAGGTCCGCCCCTTGGCCGGCGCGCCGATCGCCTGCATCTCCCAGCCGCCGGCCCCGTCACGGAACACCTTCGCCATGATCTGCCCGGTGTGCGGCCCTCCCCCGGCCAGCTCGTACCGGGCCAGCTCCTCGCCCGTGGTCTCGTCCACCAGCCGGCAGTGGGCGCCCTGCACCTCCGCGAAGGTCTGCCCGGTGTACGAGCTCACCGTGAACACCACCTGGGTGATGTGCGCCGGCACGTGCAGCAGGTCCACCAGGATCGCCTCGTCGTCCTCCGTGCCGGAGCCGCCCTCCAGGTTGTCCCCGGTGTGCCGGACGGAACCGTCCGTGCTCTCCAGGTGCTGGAAGAACACCACGTCGGACGGGGTCTTCTCGGCGTACAGGAGCGCCGACGCGTCCAGGTCGATCGTCCTGGTGCGGCTGCCGAACAGGCCCCGCTTCGGCGCGGCCTGCCAGCCGAGGCCCATCCGGACCACGGTCAACGCGCCGCCCGGCCCCTTCTGGAGACTGACCCGCTGGCCCTTGGCAAGGTTCACCGACACGGCGTTGTCCTCTCTACCCGGCCACGCGGTCGCTCCCCGCGCGGCGCCACGGTGGAACACCCCGTGCCGTCCCCCGGCTGAGGCCCCCTGTTGCTGTCGCACCACCCCGTCCCGAGGTCGATGCCGCAGGCCAGCCTAGGGCCTGCGGCACCCCGCACCTCCCGGCGGTCGCCGCATTGTGGCAAGGCTGAGACACCGCCGGGCTTGACCGGTGTCACACCGGCCCGGCCCGGCGGCCGCCTCGACCCGCCTCAGACCCCCGTCGGCCCCCGTCGGCCCCCCTCGGCCCCCGCTCAGGCCACGCCGGCCTCCCGCATCTGGCGCAGCTCCCGCTTCAGCTCCTTCACCTCGTCGCGCAGCCGGGCCGCGACCTCGAACTGGAGGTCGGCGGCGGCCGCGTGCATCCGGTCCGTCATCGACTGGATCAGCTCCGCCAGCTCGGCGGCCGGCAGGCTCTCGCCCTGCTTGCGCTCCATGCCCAGGGCCGGCACCGGGGCCTTGCCCTTCCCGGCGGCCCCGCGGTAGCCGGTGGAGAGCAGCTCGTCGGTGTCCACGTCCTCGCGGGCGAGGGTGTCCAGGATGTCGCCGATCTTCTTCCGCAGCGGCTGCGGGTCGATCCCGTGCTTCTTGTTGTACGCCTGCTGCACCACCCGGCGGCGGTTGGTCTCGTCGATCGCCTTCTCCATCGACGGGGTGATCCGGTCCGCGTACATGTGCACCTGGCCCGAGACGTTTCGGGCGGCCCGCCCGATCGTCTGGATCAGCGAGGTGCCGGAGCGCAGGAAGCCCTCCTTGTCCGCGTCCAGGATCGCCACCAGCGACACCTCGGGCAGGTCCAGGCCCTCGCGCAGCAGGTTGATGCCGACCAGCACGTCGTACCTGCCCGCGCGCAGCTCGCGCAGCAGCTCCACCCGGCGCAGGGTGTCCACGTCGCTGTGCAGGTACCGGACCCGGATGTCCAGGCCGAGCATGTAGTCGGTGAGGTCCTCGGCCATCTTCTTGGTCAGCGTGGTCACCAGGACGCGCTCGTCCCGCTCCACCCGCGTGCGGACCTCGTGCACCAGGTCGTCGATCTGGCCCTCGGTCGGCTTGACGATCACCTCCGGGTCGATCAGACCGGTCGGGCGGATGATCTGCTCGACCTGGCCGTCGCCGCGGGACAGCTCGTACGGGCCGGGCGTCGCCGACAGGTACACCGTCTGGTCGATCCGCCCCAGGAACTCCTCCCACTTCAGCGGGCGGTTGTCCATCGCGGAGGGCAGCCGGAAGCCGTGCTCCACCAGGGTGCGCTTGCGCGAGGCGTCACCCTCGTACATCGCGCCGATCTGCGGGACGGTGACGTGCGACTCGTCGATGACCAGGAGGAAGTCCTCCGGGAAGTAGTCGAGCAGGGTGTTCGGCGGGGAGCCGGGCTCGCGGCCGTCGAAGTGCATCGAGTAGTTCTCGACGCCCGAGCAGGTGCCGATCTGGCGCAGCATCTCGATGTCGTAGGTGGTGCGCATGCGCAGCCGCTGGGCCTCCAGCAGCTTGCCCTGCTTCTCCTGCCGGGCGAGCGTCTCCTCCAGCTCCTTCTCGATGCCGGTGATCGCCCGCTCCATGCGCTCCGGGCCGGCCACGTAGTGCGAGGCGGGGAAGACGTACACCGACTCGTCCTGGCTGATGATCTCGCCGGTGAGCGGGTGCAGGGTGTACAGCGCCTCGATCTCGTCGCCGAACATCTCGATCCGGACGGCCAGCTCCTCGTAGACCGGGAAGATCTCGATGGTGTCGCCGCGGACCCGGAAGGTGCCACGGGTGAACGCCACGTCGTTGCGGGCGTACTGGATGTCCACGAAACGGCGCAGCAGGACGTCCCGGTCGATCTCCTCGCCGACCTTGAGCGGGACCATCCGGTCCACGTACTCCTGCGGGGTGCCGAGGCCGTAGATGCAGGAGACGGAGGCGACCACGATCACGTCCCGCCTGGTCAGCAGCGAGTTGGTCGCCGAGTGCCGCAGCCGCTCGACCTCCTCGTTGATCGAGGAGTCCTTCTCGATGTAGGTGTCCGTCTGCGGGACGTACGCCTCGGGCTGGTAGTAGTCGTAGTACGAGACGAAGTACTCGACCGCGTTGTTCGGCAGCAGCTCGCGGAACTCGTTCGCCAGCTGGGCGGCCAGCGTCTTGTTCGGCGCCATCACCAGGGTGGGCCGCTGCAGCCGCTCGATCATCCAGGCCGTGGTGGCCGACTTCCCGGTACCGGTGGCACCGAGCAGGACGACGTCCTTCTCCCCGCCCTTGATCCGCCGCTCCAACTCGGCGATCGCCGCCGGCTGGTCCCCGTTCGGCTGGAAGGGACTGACGACCTCGAAGGGCGTCACTGACCGCTCAATACTCGTGATGGGTCGCACGAGTCCACCGTACGACCCACCACCGACAAGCGGTGCGGCTTCCTCAGGCCGCGTGCCCCTCGAACCTCATGGCGGGCTCGCGGGCCGGGTCGATGCGGACGACCGAGTCGAACGCGGCGGCGAGGCGTTCGATCAGCGGCAGGGTCGGATCGACACCGCTCTCCTCGATGCTCTCGACCGTCGCCTCGTCCAGCCCGGCCCGCTCCGCGAGTTCGGCGAGCGTCCAGCCGAGAGCGGATCGGCGGGCGTACACGGCCTCGGCCAGCGCCATCCGCCGCCCAGCCGCCCGGTACTGCTCGCTCTCCCGATGCTCCGGCGGCACGACCCACCGCGTGTGATAACCGCTGCTCACCGCTGCTCCTCCCGGTCGTAGACGTCGTGGTCGGCGGCGGGCAGATGCTCGGCCTCACCCGCCACCGGCCATGCGTCCCCCCTCTGCTCCGCTAGGGAGCAACGCCCGGCCGGGGCGGGGGTTACGGGGTCAGGTCTTCGCGCTGTCGCGGGCGAGGGCGACCAGGCGGGAGATGGCGCGGAGGTACTTCTTGCGGTAGCCGCCGCGGAGCATGTCGTCGGGGAAGACCTGGTCGAAGGGGAGGCCGGAGGCGGTGATGGGGAGCTCGCGGTCGTACATGCGGTCGGCGAGGACGACCAGGCGCAGGGCGGTGGACTGGTCGTCGACCTGGCGGACGCCGCGCAGGCAGACGGCGGTGACGTCGTCGAGCAGCGCGCCGTAGCGGCTGGGGTGGACCGCGGAGAGGTGGGCGAGGAGGGTGTCGAAGTCGTCCAGGGAGGCGCCGGGGGTGCGGGCGGCGACGGCGTCGACGGCCGCGTCGGGGTAGGGCGGCGGGGCGTCCGGGAGGCCGCGGTGGCGGTAGTCCTGGCCGTCGATCCGCATCGGGCGGAAGTGCGCGGACAGGCCCTGGATCTCGCGCAGGAAGTCGGCGGCGGCGAAGCGGCCCTCGCCGAGCTTCTCCGGCAGGGTGTTCGAGGTGGCGCAGAGCTTGACGCCGTTGTCGACGAGGCGGGTGAGCAGCGTGGAGACCAGGACGGTGTCGCCCGGGTCGTCGAGCTCGAACTCGTCGATGCACAGCAGCGTGTGCTCGGAGAGGGTCCGGACGGCCTGCTGGAAGCCGAGCGCACCGACCAGGTTGGTCAGCTCGACGAAGGTGCCGAAGGCCTTGGGGCCGGGGGCGGCGTGCCAGAGCGAGGCGAGCAGGTGGGTCTTGCCGACGCCGTAGCCGCCGTCGAGGTACACGCCGGCCGGGCCGGTGGGCGCCGGGGCGGAGCGGCGGAACCAGCTGCGCCTGGGCGCGGAACCGTTTCCCCCGCCGAGGGTGGTGGCGAACTGCTCCAGGACCTGGACGGCCTCGTACTGGCTGGGCTGGTTCGGGTCCGGAATGTACGTCCCGAAGCTCACGTCGGAGAACCGGGGCGGCGGGACCATCTCGGCGACCAGCCGCTCGGCGGGCACGACGGGGCGGCGGTCGGCGAGCGCGATCGGGGAGCCGGCCGCGCTCGCGGCGGCTATGGACTCGGTCGCGGTGTCGGGGCGGGGGGCTGCTGGCACGTTAGTAGAGGGTACGCCTGGTCCCAGGCCCCTCGGGACGGCGGCCGGTGGAAGACTGAGGGCATGCAACAGTTGATCAGCCCGCTGGGCGAGCCGGTCGCCGACCCGGCCTCGCTGGAGTCGCTCGCCGCCGTCTACGCGTACCCCGACCAGGTGAATCGGGGGCGGCCCTGGCTGCGCGCGAACATGGTGGCCGGTCTGGACGGCGGGGCGAGGCTGGAGGGCCTCTCGGAGGGCCTGTCCGGGGACGCCGACAAGCGGATCTTCGGTGTGCTGCGCGCGCTGTCGGACGTGGTGCTGGTGGGCGCGGAGACGGTCCGCGCGGAGGGCTACCGGCCGGCCCGGGCCCGGGCCGAGTTCGCGGCGGCGCGGGCGGCGGCCGGGCAGGCCCCGGCTCCGGCGATCGCGATCGTGAGCCGCTCGCTGACCCTGGACCTGACCGCGCCGCTGTTCACCGCCCCGCTGGTCAGGACGGTGGTGATCACCACCGCGGACGCGCCCGAGGAGCGCCGCCGGGCGGTCGCCGAGGTGGCCGACCTGGTGCTCGCCGGGGAGGGGTCGGTGGACCTGCGGGCGGGCGTGTCGGCGCTGGCGGAGCGGGGCTGGACGCGGTTGCTGAGCGAGGGCGGCCCGCGGCTGCTGGGACAGCTGGCGGCGGCGGGTCTGCTGGACGAGTTGTGCCTGTCGCTGGCTCCGCTGATCACGGGCGGCGACGCGCCGCGCATCATCCGCGATGCGCAAATGCCTGACGTGCAGCGGATGCGGCTGGTCTCATTGATCGAGCAGAAAGGATTCCTCTTCACCCGCTACCTGCGTCCGCCGACCCCGTGACCGACGGGTCGTGATCCCGTTAATGCGATGCCGGGGCCCGGGGGCCGGCCACTGGAAGGGACTCACGTGTTCAAGACGGTACTGATGATCGAAAAGGCTCTCTCCGACGCGGACGTGGAACTCGTCACCACGCTCCACAGCGACGAGAAGGTCTCCTTCGTCGTCCTGATGCAGCCGCGCGGCAAGCAGGACGAGCTGCTGCGGGCGCTGGACGACGTGGCGCTCGGCCACCTCGACAAGGTGGTGCACGAGCACGACGAGTCCGAGTCCGGGCCGACCGTGGCCACCGAGTCGCTCGAACACAGCCTGCGCCACCTGCGCGCGGCCGGGGCCGAGGCGGTCGGCGAGCTGGTCGAGGAGAAGCCGCTGGACCGGCTGCGGACGGCGGTCGAGGAGCACCGCGCGGACGAGGTGGTGGTGCTCACCTCACCGCACTTCGTGGAGGAGTTCTTCCACCGCGACTGGGCCTCCCAGGCCCGGCACAAGGTGGGGGTCCCGGTGCTGCGGCTGTTCGCCAGCGACTCCTAGGGATCCCGGCCGGTGGTGCAGAATCGTCCTTGCGGTCCGCCCGCGAGGACGATTCCCCATCCCGTCCGCCCGACCATTCCGCCCCCGCCCTACGGAGCCCCGCCTTGAACGACGCCGCGCACGACCTGCACGCCCCGCACTTCATCGGCATCGGCGGCGCCGGGATGTCCGGCCTGGCGAAGATCCTCGCGGTGCGCGGCGCCAGCGTCTCCGGCAGCGACTCCAAGGAGTCCGAGACCGTCCTCGCGCTGCGCGCCCTCGGCGCGACCGTGCACGTCGGCCACGCCGCCGAGCACGTGCCGGACGGCACCAGCAGCGTGGTGGTCTCCAGCGCGATCCGCGCCGACAACCCGGAGCTGGCCGCCGCCCACGAGCGCGGCATCCCGGTGGTGCACCGCTCCGACGCGCTGGCCGCCCTGATGGGCGGCCGCCGGGCGCTGGCGGTGGCCGGCACCCACGGCAAGACCACCACCACCAGCATGCTCGCCGTCGCCCTCGGCGAGCTGGGCCTGGACCCGTCCTACGCGATCGGCGGCGACCTCGACGCGCCCGGCTCCAACGCCCACCACGGCGCCGGCGAGATCTTCGTCGCCGAGGCCGACGAGAGCGACCGCAGCTTCCACAAGTACGCGCCCGAGGTGGCGATCGTGCTCAACGTGGAGCTGGACCACCACGCCAACTACGCCTCGATCGAGGAGATCTACGAGTCCTTCGAGACCTTCGTCGGCCGGATCACCCCCGGCGGCACCCTGGTGGTCTCCGCCGACCACGACGGCGCCCGCGAGCTGACCGCCCGGGTGGCCGGCCGCGAGGGCCTCACCGTGGTGACCGTCGGCGCCGCCGAGGACGCCGACGTCCGGGTCCGCTCGGTGGTCGCCCGCGGCATGACCAGCGAGGTCACCGTCGAGCTGGACGGCGCCGAGCTGTCCTTCACCGTCTCGGTGCCCGGCCGGCACTACGCGCACAACGCGGTCTCCGCGCTGGCCGCCGGCGTCGCGCTGGGCGTCCCGGCCGCCGACCTGGCCAAGGCCCTCGGCGCCTACACCGGCGTGCGGCGCCGCCTCCAGCTCAAGGGCGCAGCCGGCGGCGTCCAGGTGATCGACTCCTACGCCCACCACCCCACCGAGATGACCGCCGACCTGGAGGCGATCCGGGAGGGCCTGGAGGGCGAGGGCCGGGTACTGGTGGTCTTCCAGCCGCACCTGTTCAGCCGCACCCAGCAGCTCGCCGAGGAGATGGGCCAGGCCCTGGCGCTGGCCGACGCCTCGGTGGTGCTGGACATCTACCCGGCCCGCGAGGACCCGATCCCCGGCGTGACCAGCGAGCTGATCATCGACGCCGCCCACCGGGCCGGCGCCGACGTCACCGCCGAGCACTCCTTCGCCGCCGCCCCCGCCGTGCTGGCCGGCCTGGCCCGCCCCGGCGACCTGCTGCTCACCATGGGCGCCGGCGACGTCACCAACCTGGGCCCCGCCATCCTGGAGGAGATCCGGGGAAGCGTGCAGCACCTCTCGAACGTTGCCTCCAACGTCTGACGTACCCCGACCGGGAGCCGTGATGAGCTACGAGATCGAGAAGACCGAGGCCGAGTGGCGGGACGAGCTGAGCCCCGAGGAGTACCACGTGCTCCGCGAGGCGGGCACCGAGCGCCCGTTCACCGGTGAGTACACCGACACCAAGACCGTCGGCGTCTACGGCTGCCGGGCCTGCGGCGCGGAGCTGTTCAGCTCCGAGACCAAGTTCGACAGCCACTGCGGCTGGCCGTCGTACTACGCGCCGCTGGCCGGGGACCGGGTCCAGTACATCGAGGACACCACGCTCGGCATGCGCCGGGTCGAGGTGCGCTGCGCCCGCTGCGGCGGGCACCTGGGCCACGTCTTCGAGGGCGAGGGCTACGGCACGCCGACCGACCAGCGGTACTGCATCAACAGCGTCTCGCTGACGCTGAAGCCGGCCGAGTAGCGCCGGCCGGTCGCGCCGCGAGGGCCCGGGTTTCCGTACGGACGGACACCCGGGCCCTCGTCCGTCCCGGCCGCCAGGGCCCGAACCGCTCGGACCGCTCGGGTTCGGACCACTCAGAGCACCGGGGCTCAGGCCGTCGGGGCGAAGCGGACCGGGAGGTGGACCAGGGCCCGGTGGAACGGGCCGGGGCGCCAGAGCAGCTCCTCGGCCGGGGTGGCCAGTTCGAGGTCGCTGAGCCGGCTGGTCAGCTGCTCGATCGCGGTGATCGCGATCAGCAGCGCCGGGTCACGGGCCGGGCAGCCGTGCGGGCCGGCCGCCCAGGCCAGGTGGGCGCTCTCGCCGCTGCGCAGCTCGGTGCCGTCGGTGGGCGGCGCGGCCTGCGAGTTGGCGGCCGCGTAGGAGACCAGCACCAGGGTGCCGGCTGGGATCTCCCGGCCGTGGAAGGTGATGTCGTAGCGCGGGTAGTGGGCGGAGAGGTTGGCCAGCGGCGGCTCGTGCCAGAGCACCTCGTCGATCGCCTGGTAGGCGGTCATCGCGCCGCCGATGAGGGAGCCGGCGTAGCGGGCGTCGGTGAGCAGGCGCAGCAGGGCGTTGCCGATCAGGTTGGTGGTCGGCTCGTGCCCGGCGATCATGGTGAGGGTGATCTGCCGGATCACCTCGTCGTCCTCCAGCCCGGCCGGGTGGGTGACGAACCAGGAGGTGAGGTCGTGCCGGGGCCGCTCGCGCCGCTCGGCGACCATGGCGGTGACCACCGCGACGAGGTCCCCGTACGCGACGACGGCCTTCTCGGTGGACTCGATCATCCCGGCGATCCCGGCGACCAGCCGGGCGCTGTGCTCCTCGGGCACACCGAACCAGGTGGTGAGGACGAAGGCCGGCAGCTGGCGGGCGTACTCGGCGATCAGGTCGGCGGTGCCGGCCGCCTCGAAGCGGTCGACCAGTTGGTGGGCGACCTCGGCGACCCGGCGCTGGAGCCGGTGCGGTTCGAGCAGGGCGAGGCCGTCGGTGATCACCGCGCGGTAGCGCGCGTGCACCTCGCCGTCGCTGAACAGGGCGGTCGGGCGGTAGCCGAGCACCGGCAGCAGCGGGTTGTCGGGGGCGACGGTGCGCTGCCAGGCGCGGGAGTCCTTGGAGAAGGTGTCGGTGTCGCGCAGCAGGTCCAGGGCGGCCTGGTAGTCGGTGACCAGCAGGGCCTCGACGCCGGGCGCGATCTCCACCGGGGCGACGGCCCCGTAGCGGCGCAGCCGGTCGTAGACCAGCTGCGGGTCGGCGGCGAAGACCGGGCCGTAGATCGGGGTCGGGCGGGTGTCGGTGGTCACGGGCGCTCCTCGGCGGCGGAGGCGGCAGGGACGGTCGCTACCTGGTCTGCGGGGTCGGGGGCGTCCGCGGGGGCGGCGGGCAGGCCGTCGAGGACGTGCTCGGCCAGCGCGATCAGCGCGTCCAGGCTGGCGCCGCGCTCGCGGGCGTCGCAGAGCAGCAGCGGGGTGGTGGGGTGCAGGTCCAGGTGGGCGCGCAGCACCTCGATCGAGTGGACCGGCGCGTCCGGGAAGCAGTTGACGGCGACGGCGTAGGGCAGGCCCTGCTCCTCGACCATGTCCATGATCTCGAAGGAGTCGGCGAGCCGGCGGGTGTCGGCGAGCACCAGCGCGCCGAGGGCGCCGCGGGCGATGTCCTGCCAGAGCGGGAAGAAGCGGCGCTGGCCGGGGGTACCGAACATGTAGAGCACGAGGTTGCCGGGCAGGGTCAGCCGGCCGAAGTCGACGGCGACCGTGGTGGTGGCCTTCTCGGGCAGGCCGGCCAGGTCGTCCACCGGCCGTCCGGTCTCGGTCATCGCCTCCTCGGTGTGCAGGGTGGCGATCTCGGAGAGGGTGCGGATGAGCGTCGTCTTGCCGACCCCGAACGGGCCGGCCACCACCAGCTTCATCAGCGTCTGGTCCCGGTCGGGCAGGTAGCCCACCCGGCTCGGCCGGTCGGCCGGGCTACCGGAGCGCACGGAGTCCAACGAGGAGCCTCTCGACGATGGAGCGGTCGGTCTGCTGGGCGCGCGGGATCGGCGCGCGGGCGCGCAGGCAGCCCGCCTCGACCAGATCGGCCGCGAGGAAGACGGTGGCGCTGACCGGCAGGCACAGGTGCGCGGCGGCTTCCACCACGGTCAGCGCGCCGGGGCGCAGCAGTTCCCAGAGCCGCTGGTGTTCGGGTTCCAGCTCGCGGGGCGGTTCGGTGCGGTCCGCGAACAGCACGGTGAGCCGGTCGAAGCCGGCGGTGCCGGGGCGGCTGCGGCCGCCGGTGGCCAGGTAGGCGGGCACCATCCGCCTGCGGGGTACGGCGGTCATGATCGGACGGTGGTGTCCTGCTGCCGGCTCGGACTCGCGAGGGCACGGCCCAGGGCGGCGACCTGCACCTGCATCTGGTAGGCCACGTTGCCGAGTTGGGCCTCCGGGGAGGTGAACACGGCGAGCGAGGTGTTCTCCCCGGCCGGGACGACGACGGCGTAGCCGAGGTCGGACTCGACGACGGTCTGGGCCAGCCGGGGCCGTTCGGTGTCGGTGAAGGCGCTGGTGAACGCGCGGGCGGCGGCGTGCACGGTGGCGGTCATCGCGGCGACCCGCTCGGCGGAGGCGCGGTCGAGCCCGTCGGAGGCTCCCTCGACGAGGCCGTCACCGGTGGCGATGACCGCGTGCAGCACCCCCGGCAGCTCCAGCAGCGGGGTCAGCACCCACGAGATCTCGTCGGTGGTGGTCGGGCTGGGCGTGCTGGTCACTGCTCGGCTCCTTCGGGGGTCGGGGCGGGCGGACGGACGGTGGTGCGGGCACCGGTGTCGCGGGCGGCCGCGGTCGGGCCGCTCCCGCCGGTCGGGCTGGATTCGCCGGTCGTGTTGGTCCCGGCGGCCGGGCTGGTCCCGGCGGTCGTGCTGGACTCGCCGGTCGTGCTGGTCCCGCGGGCGGCCTGTGCCACGGCGGCGCGGCCGGAGTCGGTGCCCTCCTGGAGCGCCTGCCAGTGGGCGGCAGCGCGCTCGGGCGTCCGCTCGGGGGCCCGGGCGGGCGGCTCGGCCGGTACGGCGGACGGCCTGGCGGCGGGCTCGGGGGCGCCGGGGCCGTCGGCGGTGACCGGTCGGCGGCGCCGCCGGCTGGGCAGGCCGGTGCCGTCGTCGACCGGGTCGGCGGGGCCGGCCGGCGCGTCGGGCACCGCGTGGATGGCGGGCGCGGGGTGCGGGCCCGGCTGGTTGTGCCGGTCGGCGAGCGGGGGCGGCCCGTCGCCCTCGTCGGCGTCGCGCATCGGCGGGACGGCCTGGACGGTGGGCGCGGGGGCCGGGCCGGCGCCGGCCCGCAGCGGCAGCGGGGTGAGCACCGACAGCGGCTGCTCGTCGTCGACGACGGTCACCAGCGCGGCCGGGATGCGCAGGATGGTGCGCATCCCGCCGTACGGCGAGGGCTCGATGTGGCAGGAGAAGCCGTACTGGCGGGCCAGTTTGCCGATCACCGCGAAGCCGGTCTTGGGCGGGTTGCCGAGTTCGGTGAGCAGGACGTCGGGCGGGCCTGCCAGCAGTCGGCGGGCCCGGCGCAGCTGGTCGTCGTCCATGCCGATGCCGCTGTCGTCGATGATCACCAGCGCGCCACGGCCGCCCTGCTGGACGGTGACCGGGATGTCGGTCTCCGGGTGCGAGTAGGCGGAGGCGTTGGCGAGGAGTTCGGCGACGGTGATGGCCAGCGGCTCGGCGGCCCGGGCGACCACGGCGAGCCGCTGCTCGCGCAGGTGGTTGGCGACCTTGATCCGGGCGTAGCCGGGCACCCGGGAGAGCGCGCCGACCACCACTTCGGCGAGCGGCGAGTCGGTGCGGGCCAGGCCGGGCCAGGCTTCGCAGAGCACGGCGACGGTCTGGATCCGGCGCAGCGCGACCTCGTTGCGGAAGTCGACCTCCAGCAGCCGGGGGTCGTCGTTGTCGTGCTGGAGCTGCTGGACCAGGCTCTGGATCTGGTAGAGCAGCGTCTGGATCCGGGAGGTGGCGCCGCGCATGGCGGCGCGGGCGGCGGCGTCGACGCGTTCGCGCTCGTCGGTGAGGGCGGCGGAGGCGGCGTCCAGGACGGACTGCAGCGCCCGGACGGCCTCGGGGCCGACGGCCTGCGAGTCCAGCGGGCCGACCAGCGGGGCGTTGGCGTGGCTGAGCCGGACGGCGGTGGCGGCCACCCGTTCCTGGGCGAGGTGGCCGATCTCGGCGAGCAGGGCGGCGGTGTGCTCCTCGGCGACGGTGAGCCGCCGTTCGGCCTCCCCGGCCCGGGTGCTCGCGGCGGCGGCCCGCTGGTCGGTCTCCCGGGTGGCGTCCTCGGCGGTGCGGGCGCGGCTCTCGGCCTCCCGGGTGCGCTCCTCGGCGGCCCGGTAGCGGCTCTCGGCGTGGTGGGTCTCCTCGGTGGCGCGCCGGGCGGCCTCCTGCGCCTCGCGCAGTTGCTGCTCGGCGCGGGCCAGCCGGCCTTCGGCGGCGCGGGCGCGTTCCTCGCCGTGGCCGCGGGCGGTCTCGGCGGCGACCGCCCGGGTGAGGGCCCGGGCCCGGCCGCGGGCGAGCACGCCCGCCGTCGCGGCGGCGACCAGCGCCAGGGCGATCAGCGCAATCTGCGCGATCTGCGTCATCGAAGTCCTCGGGAGTCCTCTGGGGGTCCTGGCTGGTCGGCTGCTGCCGGGCCGGGGGCCGGTGGTGGTCCGGCCCGGGCGCGGCGGGCGGTCAGTCCCGGGCGGTCAGTCCCGGGCGGCGGCGCGCGGGCGCGGGCTGCGGGCGGCGTCCTCGGCCAGTTCGCGGGCCACCTGGGCGACCTGGCCCATGGCCTCCAGGACGTTCGGCACCTCGGTGCCGTCCAGGTGCCGGTACTCGGCGGCGACGGTGAGCACCAGCCGCTCGGGCAGGCCGAGTTCGGGGTGGCGCTGCTCGGCGATCACCCGTCGGGCGGCGTCCAGCGCGGGGATCCCGGCGGTGTGCAGGGCGTGCGCGCGCTCCCGGACGTACGTCAGGTAGGCGATGTGGTGGCGGACGCCGTCGCGGTCGAGCACGGGGCCGTGGCCGGGGACGAAGATCTCGGCGCCGGTGGCCAGGATCCGCTCGCAGGCGGTGATCACGTTCTCCAGCGGGCCGGCCCAGTGCACCGGGTGGTCGCCGGGGTACTCGGGGGTCGAGCCGAAGATCACGTCGCCGGTGAAGACGGCGCGCTGGTACGGGAGGTGGACGATCAGGTCGCCGCTGGTGTGGGCGGCGGGCAGGCCGGTCACCTGCACCGGGTACTCCCCCACCCGCAGTTCCAGCTCGCCGGTGAAGACGGTGTCCGGGTGCACGGGGTCGGTGGCGGACCAGTCGAACCGTCCGAAGTGCTCTCTGAGGTAGCCGCCGAGCGGGGAGTCCGGGTCGCCGCCGACGACGAGGGCGTGCTGCTGCTGCGGGGTGGGCTCGTAGTGGATGTGCTCCAGCGCCTCGCGGGTGGAGATCACCTCGGCGTCCGGGACGACTCCGGCGCCCCACAGGTGGTCGCCGTTGGCGTGGGTGACGATCACCCGGTCGACCTCGACCCCGGCCGGCAGCAGGCGGCGGCTGGCGGCGAGGAACTCCCCGGCCAGGGTGGGGTCGTAGGGGGTGTCGATCCAGAGCGCGGTCTTCGCCGAGGCCAGCAGCCCGCAGTTGGCCAGGCCCCAGCCCCGCTTCGGGGGGAGCCACACGTACAGGTCCTCGGCAATCGCGCTCACGTTCGCACGGTTGATCGTCATGTGCGCGATTATGCCCAAAGCGTGTCAGGGGCGGGGCAAAACCTGTACGGCCGCCAGGAGTTACTGCCCCAGACTCTCCCGAGCTGTCCGGTTTCGCCCCCTGTGGTCGAGACCAATCGTCTCAACCGTCGGGACGACCCGTGGACACCTCGCCCCGGAATCCCGACGGGACGTCGGACCGGGGCGCGGGCAGGGTGCGGCAGACCTCGACCGTGACGTCGACGGTGTCCAGGCCTATCACCCGCCCCTCCACCGCGACGAATCCTTTCTCCCCCGAGCGGAAGAGCGCCGCCAGCGGGGAGTTGCGGCTCGCCGCGGTCAACGCCTCCACCGCCATCGCGGAGCCGAAGGCGAACACCCCGCAGAGCACAACGCAGGGCGCCTGCCGGGGCGTGCGGGTCACGAAGATGAAACCGTGGTCGCGGATCAGTTCCCCGGCCGGGTTGTACAGCGCCTCGAAGGTCATTGCGCCCCACCGGGCACGGGCCTCGTCCGGGTACTCGATGGCGAAATCCGGGAACACCGCGTCCAGCACGCCGCCGGAATAGGAGTTGACGCTCGGGCCCCCGATCGAGAACGTCGGCATCCGCGGATCCTGCGCACCGGCCACCACCAGTTCGATCGTCGCCTTCCGGTTGACCTTCCGCAGCAGGTCGGTGAGCCCCGCTATCGCCCTGGCCTCGGCCATCGGCATGAACAGCACGTTCTTCGGCCCGCGGCTGGTCAGCTGGCAGCCGTCCGTGGTGAAGGCGAACTCCGCGACCTCGATGCTCGGCGTGATGATCTGCACCCGGCTGTACGGCGCCAGCAGCGCCCGCAGGAAGCCGTAGCGCAGGAACAGTCTGGTCCGGGCGAGGGAGCGGGCCGCGAGGAAGCCGATCACGGCCGGAACCGATGCGATGAACACCTGGAGCAGGATCTCCATATCATCCCCACGGAGAAAGACTCGACCACGAACTGTGTGCCCTGGTTAAGTCCCCTCCGTGGCCGGAAATACCCCCCTCGCGGCAATTCCGACCATCAGGATTGCCACACCCGGCGTCACTTCAAGCGCTTGATCCCCTTGCGCTCCCCGGCGCACCGCTCGTACCCCAGCCACGCGTTGATCGCGAGCATCGGCGCATTGGTCTCGTCGTTGGAGGTGTACGCGCGCCGGTAGCCCGCCCCGGCCGCCAGGCGCAGCGACTCCAGCTTGGCCAGCTTGCTCAGCCCGCGCCCGCGGAACTCCCGGCGGCAGGCGGTGAACGCGGACCAGTAGCGGTCCACCCCGTCGGTCTGCGCCATGCTGAACGCGGCCGGTTCGCCGTCCACCACGGCGACGACGGTCAGTGCCCGGTCCAGGTCCGGCCGGGCCCAGTCGCCCCGCAGCCAGTCCTCGTACTCCAGGGCGTCCATCGGCACCTCGCCGGGCTCGTCCCGGACGGCGTCCGCCTCGACCAGGAACAGCGGGCGCGGGTCGGCCGCCCAGTCGGCGGCCGGGCGCAGCTCGACGCCGGCCGGCCGTACGGGCGCCTGCGGCAGCGGCAGCGCCAAGTCCCGTCCGCCGAACTGCGCCGCGCGCCCGAGCTCGTAGCCCCGGGCGGTGGCGAAGGCCAGCGAGGCGGGCTCGTCGTCCAGCCAGGTGTGCAGCTCGCTCACCCCGTGCCCGGCCAGGTGCCGTTCGGCCGCGGCCAGCAGCGCGGTCGCCGCGCCGCGCCGCCGGAACCGCGGCAGCACGCTGCCGTTGGCGTACCCGACGCCGGCGGTCGTCGTCCCGAGCACCGCCGCACAGCGCACCGCGCCGACCACCCGGCCGTCCAGCTCGGCGACGAAGGTGCGGAAGTGCTCGCCCGGGCTCTGCCGGCCGTTCATCCAGAGCAGGGCCTCGGAGGTCATCACCAGGTGCTCGCGCCCGGCCCGGTGGGCGGCGGCCACGGCCTCGGCGTCGTCGGGGCGGAAGTCACGGATCGTCAAAGAAGTCATGGGTTCCCACGCTAGCCCCGCCCGCCCGTCCGGCGCCTGCGAATTTTCCCTCGCCGGTGCGCCTCACCTGCGGCAACGGCCCCGGCTCGGGACCAAAGTCCCTCACCCCCGCGGCGGCAAGCTCAAATAATGCTCTGAGAAGACCGGGCGGGGCTTGGCAGCCGCCCCACCCGGGGACATCCTCAGCAACACGGCCGCGCGGTCCTGGCGACGAAGCCCGCACCACCCGACGGCCTCCCCACCCGGCCCTCCGAAAGGGGGCGAACCGATGACCTCCCCTGCCCTGGACCTGCCCGGCTCCGCCACCCCGGCGCGGGGCGGCGCACCCCGCCTCGGCGTCGGCCTCGGCTGGCGCAGCGAGATCGACACCGTCGTCGAACGCCAACCCGGCCTGGACTGGGTCGAGGTGGTCGCCGAGAACATCTGCGCCGACCACCTGCCCGAGTCCCTGACGGTCCTGCTCGCCCGCGGCGTCACCGTCATCCCGCACGGCGTGGCGCTCGGCCTCGGCGGCGCCGACCTGCCCGACCCCGCCCGGCTCGCCAAGCTCGCCGGGGCGGCGCTCGCCCTCGGCTCCCCGCTGGTCACCGAGCACCTGGCGTTCGTCCGGGCCGGCGGCCTGGAGGCCGGCCACCTGCTGCCCGTCCCCCGCACCCGGGACTCGCTGCGGGTGATCGCCGAGAACGTCCGGATCGCCCAGGACCAGCTCCCGGTGCCGCTCGCGCTGGAGAACATCGCCGCCCAGCTGGCCTGGCCCGACGACGAGCTGACCGAGGGGCAGTTCCTCGCCGAACTGGTCGAGCGGACCGGCGTCCGGCTGCTGATCGACGTCGCCAACCTGCACACCAACCGGGTCAACCTCGGCATCGACCCGGCCGCCGAACTGGACCGCCTGCCGCTGGAGGCGCTCGCCTACGTCCACATCGCCGGCGGCACCCTGGTCGACGGCGTCTGGCACGACACCCACGCCCACCCCGTCACCGAACCGGTGCTGGAGGTCCTGGCCGAACTCTGCGCACGGGTCGCACCACCCGGCGTCCTGCTGGAACGGGACGCCGCCTTCCCGCCGCCCAGCGAGCTGGCCGGCGAACTGGACGCCATCCGCCGGGTGCTGGAGGGGAGCACCCCGCGGACGGCCCCACCGGCCCCCCGCACCGAGCCCCGGGAGACCGCGGCGGGCGCGTGCCCGAGCGGCACCCGCGCCCGGCTGGCGCGGCGCCAGGAGGACCTGCTCGCCGCCCTGGTGGCCGGCGGGCCCGTCCCGCCCGGCTTCGACCCGGGCCAGGTCCGCGCCCAGTCCACCGGCCTGGCCACCAAACGGCGGGACACCGTCGCCAAGGTGGCCCCCGAACTGCCCCGCCTGCTCGGCCGACCGTACGGGCCGCTGTTCCTCGACTACGCCCGCCGGCACCCGCAGACCGGCGGCTACCGCACCGACGCCCGGGCCTTCGCCGCCTGGGCACTCGCCGACGGCGGCCCGCTCGCCGCCGACCACCGCCGGGCCCTGGAGCAGTGGCTCCACCCTGCCGCCGAGCGGCCGCCCGGCGCGTTCGCCCGCCTGCGCCGAGCCCTGCGGCACTGAGCAGGCACTGAGCAGGCGCTGAGCAGGCGCTGAGCACCCGTCTTCACCGCACACCTTCGGGGGGAACCCGCCCATGTGGCACAACACCTACTTCGTCATCCCCGCCGTCCTGCTGGTGGCGGCCTCGCTGTACGCGTCCCGGACCAAGCATCGGGTCGGCCACGTCGCACACGTCCGGGGCCTGCCGGGCCGCGGCCTGCCGCTGATGGACACCGCCTTCCTGTCCGGCGGCCCCGGCCGGGTCTTCGACACCGCCCTGATCCGGATGCACCTCTCCGAGCGGGCCGTGATCAGCCGCGCCGGCCTGGTCACCCTCACCGGGCACAAGCCGTACGACGCCGTCGACCAGGCCGTCCTGGACGCCGTCGGCCCGGGCGGCAGCCGTGAACTCGCCCCGCTGCGCCGGGCCGTGATGCGCTCCGCCGCCGTGCAGGAGATCGGCAACCGGCTCGCCGACCGCGGCCTGATGCGCCGCCCCGAGCGGCTGCGGCGGGCCCGCACCGCCCGGCGGCTGCTCTGGCTCGCGCTGCTCGGCGTCGCCGTCTCGACCGTCCTCGCCCACGTGCTGGACGACGGCGGCGCCGGCTCCGACCGCCCCGCGCCGTGGGTCCCGGTGGTGCTCCTGGTCTTCGGCGGGATGAGCCTGCTCGTCACCTGGCCGGTCAAGGGCCGGATCACCCCGGCCGGGCGGCGCCAGCTCTCCCTGATGAAGGTCGGCACGCCGTGGACGCCGAGCGCCGGCCTGTCGCCGAAGACGACCGGCGGCGTGCTGCTGGGCGCCCTCGCGCTCGGCGGGCTGGCCGCCGCCGGGCTGGAGGACGACGAGCTGCAGTCCGCGATGCTGGCCGCGGCCGCCCAGGACGAGGCGATGAAGTCGGCCGCCGCGAGCTCCTACGCCGCCTCCTCCTCGACGGGCTCCTCCAGCAGCTTTCCCCCCAGCTCGTGCAGCTCGTCCGGGTCCTCCTGCGGGGGCTCCACGGCCTGGTGCGGCTCCTCCCACTCCGGCTCCTCCGGCTGCGGGGGAAGCAGTAGCAGCTGCGGATCCTCGTCCTCCAGCTGCGGCTCCGGCTCCAGCAGTTGCGGCTCCTCCTCGTCGAGCTGCGGGTCGTCCTCGTCCAGTTGCGGGTCGTCCTCGTCGAGCTGCGGTGGCGGCGGCGGCTGCGGCTCCTGACGTCACAGTTCGGTATCGCGGTCCGGGAAGCCGTTCCCCGCGCCGTCGGCCCAGGCATACAACAAGCCCATGTGGTTGCTGTTCCTGATACCGGCGTGCGTCGCGGCGGTCCTCTCGTGTCTCCGGCTCGTCCGGACGACCGCCACCGCCGACGCCCTGGCCGAGGCGGACGGCCTGCGCCCGCCCGAGGCCGTCGGGATCGGGCTGTACGAGACGGCCTACCTGGCCGGCGGCCCGGACCGGGTGGTCGAACTCGCCCTCGTCCTGATGGCCGGCCGGGGCCGGCTGCACCTGGCGCACACCGGCTGGACGACGGTGGTCGACCCCCGGGGCCGCAGCCGCCTGGAACGCGCGGTCATCGTCACCGTCGGCCCCGACGGCCAGTGCCGCACCGACGGGCTGCGCCAGGCGATGGCCGAGCACCCGACCGTCCTGGAGATCGGCGCCCGGCTCTCGCTGGCCGGCCTGGCCACCCCGGCCCTGGTCCAGCGCAGCACCGTCCTGGTGGTCCGGCAGGTGCGGCACGCACTGCTGCTGACGCTCCTCCTGCTGGCCGCCGCGCTGGCCCTCACCGGCTTCACCGGCGGTGACACCGTCGCCCCGCTCGCCTGGTTCTCGCTGCCGCTGGTGCTCACCTCGGGCACCCTGCTGATGGCCCGGGTCGACGTCTACCCCTACACCCGCTGGGCGTCCCCGGTCGGCCAGGAGGTGCTGCGCGAGGTCCGCCCGGCCCGCCAGCACGGCCTCGCCGACGACGAGGAGCGCGAACTGCTCACCGCCGTCGCCATGAACGGCCCCGCCGTCCTCCCCGACCCCCGCCTGCGCGCCGCCCTCCGCCCCCACCGGACGTGACACGCGAAACGGGGCCCGCCGAAGCGGACCCCGTTCACCGATCCCGCGGAACTCAGGCCAGGCCGTTGAGCAGCTCGCTGACCGGCTTGCGGCGGCCGGTGAAGAACGGCACCTCCTCGCGGACGTGCAGCCGGGCCCGGGAGGGGCGCAGGTCGCGCATCAGGTCGACGATGCGGTGCAGCTCGTCCGCCTCGAAGGCGAGCAGCCACTCGTAGTCGCCGAGCGCGAACGAGGCCACCGTGTTGGCCCGCACGTCCGGGTAGCCGCGGGCCATCTGGCCGTGCTCGGAGAGCATCGCGCGCCGCTCGGCGTCCGGCAGCAGGTACCACTCGTAGGAGCGGACGAACGGGTACACGCAGACGTAGTCGCGCGCGCGCTCGTCGGCGAGGAACGCCGGGATGTGCGACTTGTTGAACTCGGCGGGGCGGTGCAGCGCCATGTTGGACCAGACCGGCTCCAGCTGGCGGCCGAGGCCCGTGCGGCGGAAGCGGTTGTACGCCTCCTGCAAGTCGTCCGAGTCCTCGGCGTGCCACCAGACCATGAGGTCGGCGTCCGCGCGCAGACCGGACACGTCGTACGTGCCGCGCACCGTGACGTCCTTCGCGGCCAGCTGGGCGAACAGCTCGTCCACCTCGGCGGCCAGCGCCGTGCGGTCCTCGGGCAGCGTGCCCTTGAGCTTGAACACCGACCACATGGTGTAGCGGATGACCTGGTTCAGGTCGCGCGCCTTCTTCTTCTCGGGCTGCTGCTCCGGCTGCCGCTCAACGGTCTCAGTCATGCGCCCATTGTCCTCTCCGTGGAACCTTCCCCGGTTGCCGGGGTCAACAGTTTGTCGAGGGCCGCCACCGCGGCGGCCGCCGAGCCGATGCAGGCCGGGATGCCGACCCCGTCGTACGCGGCGCCGCACAGCGCCAGTCCCCCCACCCCGGCGGCCGCCGCCCGGATCCGGGCCACCCGGTCCAGGTGGCCCACCGGGTACTGCGGCAGGCCCGCCCGGAAGCGCGCGACGGCGGTGTCGTACGGCCGGGCGGTCAGGCCGATCGCCTCCCCGAGGTCCGCCAGCGAGCGGGCCACCAGCTCCTCGTCCGGCAGCTCCAGCGCCTCCTCCTCGCGGTAGCGGCCCAGCGAGGTGCGCAGCAGGAACGCGTCCGGGGCGGAACGCTCCAGCCAGCCCCACTTGTTGGAGGAGAAGGTCGACGCCTTGATCCGCCGCCCGTCCACCGGCGGCACCAGGAACCCGCTGCCGGCCGGCGGCTCCGCCAGGTCGGCCCGGCGGAACGCCAGGGTCACCAGCGCCATGCCCGCGTACTCGACGGCGTCCAGCTCGGCGGCCGCCGCCGGCGCGTCCGCGCGCAGCAGCCGGGCCGCGGCCGGCGCCGGGACGGCCAGCACCACGGCGTCCGCGTGCAGCACCTCGCCGCCGCCGGTCACCACCCGCCAGCCCCCGGGGGTGCGGCGCAGCCCGTCCACCGCCGTACCGGTGCGCAGGTCCACACCCGCCTTCCGGCAGGCGGCCGCGACGGCCTCCGGCAGGGTGCCGAGCCCGCCGCGCAGGCCCTGGAACACCGGGGTGCCGACCACCTTCGGCCGCGAGGCCAGCTCGTGCACCCCGTCGACCAGCGAGCCGCCGCCCCGCGCGATCGCCAGCAGCTGCGGCACGGCGGCGCGCAGCGAGATCTCCTCGGCCCGCCCGGCGTAGACGCCGCCCAGCAGCGGCTCGACCAGCCGGTCCACCACCTCCTGGCCCAGCCGGTCGGCGACGTAGCGGCCGATCGCCACGTCGTCCCCGACCTCGGTGGCGCCCTCGTGCCGGGCCCGCTCCAGCCCCTCGGCGGTGAGCACCCCGGAGGCCGCCAGCGCGTCCAGATCGCCCGGGACGCCCATCACCTGCCCGCCCGGCAGCGGGCGCAGCGCGCCCCGCGTCCAGATCGAGGCCTTCGCGGTGGTCGGCGGCTCCAACTCCTCGCCCAGCCCGACCGCCCGGGCCAGCTCCACCGCCTCCGGCCGCCGCGCGAGCATCGACTCGGCCCCCAGGTCCACCCGGACCCCGCCGACCTCGCCGCCCCGCAGCTTCCCGCCGACCCGCTCCGACGCCTCCAGCAGCGTCACCCGCGCCCGCACCGGCCCCCCGGCGGCCCCGCTCAGAAAAGCGGCCGCAGCCAGCCCCGCGATCCCACCACCGACGACGACGACCTGTGCATCCGACATGCCTCGCAGTCTCGCAGGTCTTTACACCGGGCCCTCAATCCGCTGCACGCCGCCCGCTCGGCACCAGCGCGTCCAGATCGATCGTGATCGGGAACGGCACCCGGCGTTCGAGCTTGCCGCGGAAGATCCCGGCCGGGACGTAGGAGGACGTCGCCGGCTCCAGCTCGAAGACGTGCGCGACCGGCAGGCCGTCCTCCTCCTCGACGATCCAGCAGTGCGGGATCCCGGCCTCGGCGTACTTGCGGACCTTGACCGTACGGTCGCGGTGCGCGGACTCCGGGGAGACGACCTCGACCACGAGCGGGACCTCGCCGGGCGCGAACCAGGTCCGATCGGGGTCGAAGTCCGCGTCGGTGACCAGCACATCCGACTCCAGGCGGCTGCGCCGGTCCAGCGTGATCGTCATGCCCCCGGTCGCCCGCTGCCCGGCCGGCACCAGCCCGTCCAGTGCTGCGGTCAGCTGCGACCCGACATGGCTGTGCCAGAACGACTGGGGCCTGCTGCGGAACACCAGGGCGCCGTCGATGAGTTCGGTGTGCTTGGGCGCATCGGGCAGGTGGTCGAGGTCCTCGGCGAACCAGCCTTCGACTCGGGGTGCGTACATCCACTCCGGCAGCTCATCCATGGCCCCAACGTAGCGGATCGGGCACGCCCCGTAAGGTTCGGTCCATGGAACCGATCGTGGTGAGTGCGTGTCTGGCCGGGGTGCCGTGTCGGTACGACGGGCGGGCGAAGACCTCGCCGGACGTGGTGGGGCTGGTCGAGGCGGGGCGGGCGGTGGTGGTGTGCCCGGAGGGGGCGGGCGGGCTGCCGACCCCGCGCCCGCCGGCGGAGATCCTGGGCGGGGACGGGGCGGACGTGCTGGACGGGCGGGCCCGGGTGGTGGACGCGACGGGCGCGGACTGTACGGCGGAGTTCGTGGCCGGGGCCCGGGCGGCGCTGGCGGCGGCCGAGGCCGCGGGGGCGCGGCGGGCGGTGCTGATGGCGCGCAGCCCGTCCTGCGGCTGCGAGCGGGTGTACGACGGGACGTTCACCGGGGAGCTGCGCCCCGGGGACGGGGTGACGGCGGCGCTGCTGCGGCGGGCGGGCATCGAGGTTGTCCGGTCCGCTGCCGAGCTGTGATCGAGTCGCGACCTTCCGGCGGGGTCCGCCCGGGGCGTTCCTTCGTCCAATGGGGAGATCTCACAACGGACTTGGGGAGGGCTTCGGAATGGGGAGACGGGCAGGGGCGGGGGCGCTGGCGGTAGCGACCGCGGGCGTGCTGCTGGTCGGGGCGTGCAGCGCAGGCGGTGCGGACCGGGCGGGGGAGGCGGCGAAGGCGGACGCCGTCGCCCCGGCGGCACCGGCGGCCGCGCCGAGCGCCGCCGGGACGGCGCCGGCGGCGGGGGCGAGTGCCCAGCCGGTCGCGGACAACCGGCTGATCGCGTACACCGCGCAGTTGACGCTGCGGACCGGGGACGTCGCCCAGGTGCTGGCGAAGGCCCGGGAGTTGACGGCGGCCGCGGGCGGCTACGTCGCCGCCGAGTCGGTCTCCGGCGCGGTGGAGGGCGGGCCGGGGAGCACGGCGGGGGGCGAGGCGGGCGGCCAGCTGACGCTGAGGATCCCCTCCGCCGCCTACCAGCAGACGCTGGACCAGCTGGCCGCGCTGGGCCAGGTGGTGTCCCGTAGGAGCCAGGCGGACGACCTGACCCAGCAGGTCGCGGACGTGGCGAGCCGGGTGCAGACCCAGCAGGCGAGCGTGGAGCGGGTGCGGGCCCTGATGGGGCAGGCGAAGTCGCTGAGCGAGGTGACCACGCTGGAGGCCGAGTTGAGCCGCCGGGAGGCCGATCTGGAGTCGCTGCAGAAGCAGCAGAAGGAGCTGGCCGGCAAGACCTCGCTCTCGACCGTCACGCTGGACGTGCGCCGTGCGGCCGCCTCGCCGACGCCCACCCCGGGACCGCCGAAGGGTGGCGGCGAGGGCTTCGGGGCGTCGGTCGGCTCCGCGCTGGGCGGCGGCTGGCACGTACTGGTGGCGATCGTGCGCGCCCTGGCGGTGGGGCTCGCGGCGGTGGCGCCGTTCCTGCTGGTGCTGGGCGTCCCGGGGGCGCTGCTGTACCGGCTGTGGCGCCGGCGCCGCCCGGCGGCCGCGCCGCCCCCGGAGTCCGGCCCGCAGGAAGAGCCCGCGGAGGACTGAACGAGGACTGGGCGAGGACTGAACACGGCGGGCTCCCTCCCGGCCGGGAGGGAGCCCGCCGCCGGGGTCAGCGGGCGCTGGCCTCGTGGACGAAGGCGACGAGACGGGAGAGGGCGTCCGGGTCCATGGACGGCAGGACGCCGTGGCCGAGGTTGAAGATGTGGCCGCTGGTGCCGAGGGCCTGGGCGGCGTGCAGCACCTCGCGGGCCTTGGTCTCGACGACCTTGGTGGGGGCGAACAGCACGGCCGGGTCGAGGTTGCCCTGGAGACCCTTGCCGGGGCCGACCCGCTCGGCCGCGACGTTCAGCGGCACCCGCCAGTCGACGCCGACGATGTCCGCGCCGGCCTGGCCCATCAGGCCGAGGAGCTCGCCGGTGCCGACGCCGAAGTGGATCCGCGGCACGCCGTAGGAGGCGACGGCGTCGAAGACCTTGGTGCTGGACGGCATGACCGAGCGGCGGTAGTCGTCGGGGGCGAGCGAGCCGACCCAGGAGTCGAAGAGCTGGACGGCCGAGGCGCCGGCCTCGATCTGCACCTTCAGGAAGGTGGAGGTGATGTCGGCGAGCCGGTCGACCAGGGCGGCCCACAGCTCGGGCTGCCCGTACATCATGGCCTTGGTGTGCTCGTGGTTCTTGGACGGGCCGCCCTCGACCAGGTAGCTGGCCAGCGTGTAGGGGGCGCCGGCGAAGCCGATCAGCGGGGTCTCGCCGAGTTCGTCCACCAGCAGGCCGACGGCCTCGGTGATGTAGGGGACGTCGTCGGGCTCCAGCGGGCGCAGCCGCTTGAGGTCCTCGGCGGTGCGGATCGGGTCGGCGATGACCGGGCCGACGTTGGGCTTGATCTCGACGTCGATGCCGACGGCCTTGAGCGGCACCACGATGTCGCTGAAGAAGATCGCCGCGTCCACCTTGTGCCGGCGGACCGGCTGGAGGGTGATCTCCTTGACCAGCTCGGGCCGCATGCAGGACTCCAGCATGGGGATGCCCTCGCGGACCTTCAGGTACTCCGGCAGCGAGCGGCCGGCCTGGCGCATGAACCACACCGGGGTGTGCGGCACGGGCTCGTGCCGGCAGGCGCGCAGGAACGCGGAGTCGTGCGCGGCGCCGCGGCGCGCGGGGGTGGGCCGGCCGTCGGGGGTGGCCGCCGTGGTGTCTGCCGTAGTCTCGCTCACGGTCCAAATCTTCGCATGCGCCTCGGGGCGCTCTTCCCGGCCGGTCTCGTCGGTTCCTCCAAGATCTGGCCGGGTTTGCCGTTCCGGCACGCCGCTCGGACGGAAGTTGCGGCCTTAACCGCGGTTTTCGACCTAGTCTTCGGGTCATGGCAGCGGTCGGCGGGCACCCCGCGCAGGGTGGCGGAGCAGGTGGCGGAACAGGTCGGGAGGGGGCTCCGAGCGAGTTCCGGGCCGCCGTGGAGGCCCTCGACGGCGCCCGGCTGCGGCCCGAGATCCAGCTCTCCCCCGCGCCGGCCCCGCGCCGGCTGGCCCCGTACGCGTTCGCGGTGACCGCCTCGGTGGAGGTGGACGGCGAGGAGCTGGCGGACGGCCGGCTGGTGCTGCTGTACGACCCGGCCGGGCAGGAGGCCTGGAACGGGGAGTTCCGGGTGGTGACGATGACCCGGGCGGAGCTGGAGCCGGAGATGGCCGGCGACCCGATGCTCTCGGAGGTCGGCTGGGCCTGGCTGCTGGACTCGCTGCAGGCGCACGGGGCCGGGTACGCGGAGCCGTCCGGCACGGTGAGCCACTGCGCCTCGCAGTACTTCGGCGGGCTGGCGGACCGCCCGTCCTCGACCGAGATCGAGATCCGGGCCTCCTGGACGCCGGCCGACGGCCGGTTCGAGCGGCACCTGGCGGCCTGGGGGGACCTGCTGTGCATCAGCGCCGGCCTGCCGCCGGCCTCGCCGGCCCCGCAGGCGCCGGCCGATGTGCCGTCACTCGGTGGGGTGGTCCCGATGCCCGCGCGGCGGCGTCCTCGTTCGCACTGAGGAGTGGCGCCCCGGGCCGGGCGGCCCCGGCGGCCCCGATGCCACCCCCAGGGCTGACGGAGTGTGACTTCGATCCCGCTCTGGGTCAATTAACCGGTTGAAACCGACCGATCAGCACCAGATCTGATCGATTTTGTGCGAATTCAGGACGGGTCGCATCACTCATATGCGCGATTTGTCCGTATTGTTACTCACTAGATCGTGATCTTTCGCTAAAGCCGGGCACGGTAGCTGCCGAAGCAGACTGTGACCCTTTCCGAACGCGGAACACTCCGACCGCCCCCTCGGGGTTCCGTCCGCCACTCCCCGCAGGAGGCCTGGTGTCGGTCCTTCTTGAGCACCCCGCAAACGTGGTCGCCTACCGGCCGACCAAGCCCACCGCCATGGTGGTCATCGCCGATCCCCGTGTCCGAAACACCGTCACCCGCCATCTGTGGGCGCTCGGCGTCCGGGACGTGATCGAAGTGTCCTCGATCGCCGAGGCCCGCCCCCGGGTCTCCACCCCGCGCGACATCTGCGTCGCCGACGTACACCTGCCGGACGGCTCCGGCCTGACCATCCTGGCCGAGACCCGCGCCGCGGGCTGGCCCAACGGCCTGGCCCTGTCCGCCGCCGACGACATCGGCGCCGTGCGCAGCGCGCTGGCCGGCGGCGTCAAGGGATACGTCGTCACGGGCACCCGCACCAACGTGGCGATGCCCGGCCGCCCGGGCCTGCCGCTCGGCGCCGCCGGGCTGGCCGGGCGGATGCGCCGCCCCGGCATGCCGGGCATGCCGGGCGCCGTGGGTGCGCCGGGCGCCCACGGAACCCACGGAGCCCCCGGTGCGCCCGGTGCGCCGGGCACGCAGCAGTCCGCCTACCGCGAGCTGTCGGGCCGTGAGGTCGAGGTGCTGCGGCTGGTCGCCGAAGGACAGTCGAACAAGGCGATCGGGGTGGCGATGGGCCTGTCGGCACTCACCGTCAAGAGCCACCTCGCCCGGATCGCCCGCAAGCTGGGCACCGGCGACCGCGCCGGGATGGTCGCGGTCGCGCTGCGCACCGGCATCATCCACTGAGTCCTCGGACGGCCCCGCCACGGCGGCCGAGGAGGAACGTTTCCTCCTCGGCCGCCGTAGCCGTGCCCCTCGGCCACCGCCCGGGCCCCGTGGCATAGTCACGGACCCGGTCTGACCAGTCCGACAACACTCCCGGCCGCGAGGACCGTCGTACCCTTGGTGGGTGACCGACGCCGTAGCAGCCATCCCAGAAGAAGCAGCCCCGGTCCCGCTCCTCGAACCGAAGGAGGGGATCCCGCCCGTCGTGGCGGACGAGCAGGCGCTGGCCGCCACCGTCGCCGCCTTCGCCGGGGGCACCGGACCGGTCGCCGTCGACGCCGAGCGGGCCTCCGGCTACCGCTACGGCCAGCGCGCGTACCTCATCCAGCTGCGCCGCGTGGGCGCCGGCAGTGCGCTGATCGACCCGATCGCCTGCCCCGACCTCAGCGGCCTGGGCGATGCCCTCGCCGACACCGAATGGGTGGTGCACGCGGCCACCCAGGACCTGCCCTGCCTGGCCGAGGTCGGTATGAGACCCCGGCAGCTGTTCGACACCGAGCTGGCCGGGCGGATCGCCGGCTTCGCCCGGGTCGGCCTCGGGCCGATGACCGAGAGCGTGCTCGGGCTGAGCCTGGCCAAGGAGCACTCCGCGGTCGACTGGTCCACCCGCCCGCTGCCCGAGCCGTGGCTGCGCTACGCCGCTCTGGACGTCGAGGTGCTGGTCGAGCTGCGCGACGCACTCGAACAGGAGCTGGACGCCCAGGGCAAGCTCGGCTGGGCGCTGGAGGAGTTCGCGGCGATCGCCGCCGCACCGCGCCCGGCACCGCGCACCGACCCGTGGCGCCGCACCTCGCAGCTGCACAAGGTCCGCCGGCGCCGCCAGCTGGCCGTGGTGCGCGAGCTGTGGCTGGCCCGGGACCGGCTGGCGCAGGAGCGCGACGTCTCGCCGGGCCGGGTGCTCTCGGACGCCGCGATCGTCAACGCCGCGCTGGCCATGCCGCTGAACATCGCCGCGCTGCAGGGCGTCCAGGGCTTCGGGCCGCGGGTCCACCGGCGCCAGCTGGAGCAGTGGCTGGCGGCCGTCCAGCGGGGCCGGGAAGTCCCGGAGAACCAGCTGCCGCCGGCCTCCGCGCCGCACGACGGGCCGCCGCCGCCGCGGGCCTGGGCCGAGAAGGACCCGGTGGCCGCCGCCCGGCTGTCCGGGGCGCGCGCCGCGGTCGCGGACCTCGCCGAGCGGCACAACCTGCCGGCCGAGAACCTGATCACCCCGGACCTGGTGCGCCGGGTCTCCTGGGAGCCGCCGGCCGATCCGGCCGCCACGGGCGTGGCCGCCGCACTGCGCCGGCTCGGCGCCCGGCAGTGGCAGGTCGACCTGGTGGCGCCGGTGATGGCCACCGCGTTCGCCGAGGCCGCGGCCGCCCAGGACTGACCCGGAGCGCCTCCGAAGGGGGCGCCGTCCTTGTGACGGCGCCCCCTTCGGCGTATCCGGGGTCCGTCTTTCGAACCCCGCCGGTCGGACGTGTCGCGGGACACACGGGGTGAACCCTCCGTGAGGCCTGGGCAGGTTGGTTACCGACCGGTAGCATGGCGGTGGAGCGGCGCCGCTCGGGTCTTCACCGGCGGCAGCCTGCCCACCTCAAATGTTGGTCCCTGGGAGGAGAGCCCCCGTGCCTCGTACCGCGAGGGACGTCGTCTTCGTCGATGGCGTCCGCACCCCGTTCGGCAAGGCCGGCCCGAAGGGCATCTACCACGAGACGCGCGCCGACGACCTGGTCGTCAAGTGCATCCGGGAGCTCGTGCGCCGTAACCCGAACCTGCCCGTCGAGCGCATCGACGAGGTCGCCATCGCGGCCACCACGCAGATCGGCGACCAGGGTCTGACCATCGGGCGCACCGCCGCCCTGCTGTCCGGCCTGCCCAAGTCCGTCCCCGGCTACTCGATCGACCGCATGTGCGCCGGTGCGCTCACGGCCGTGACCGCCACCGCCGGCGGCATCGCCTTCGGCGCGTACGACGTGGTCGTGGCCGGCGGCGTCGAGCACATGGGCCGCCACCCGATGGGCGAGGGCGTCGACCCGAACCCGCGCTTCGTCTCCGAGAAGCTGGTCGACGAGTCCGCCCTGTTCATGGGCATGACCGCGGAGAACCTGCACGACCGGTTCCCGCACCTGACCAAGGAGCGCTGCGACGCCTACGCCGTGCGCTCGCAGGAGAAGGCCGCCAAGGCGTACGCCAACGGCGACATCCAGCCCGACCTGGTGCCGATCTCGATCCGCAACACCAACCCCGAGGTCGGCGAGACCGGCTGGGGCCTGGCCACCGTGGACGAGCCGATGCGCCCGGGCACCACGATGGAGAGCCTGGCCGGCCTGAAGACCCCCTTCCGCCCGCACGGCAACATCACCGCGGGCAACTCGGCCGGCCTCAACGACGGCGCCACCGCCTCGCTGCTGGCCGCCGAGGACGTCGCCGAGGAGCTCGGCCTCCCGGTCAAGATGCGCCTGGTCTCCTACGCCTTCGCGGGCGTGGAGCCCGAGGTCATGGGCATCGGCCCGGTGCCGGCCACCGAGAAGGCGCTGGCCAAGGCCGGTCTGACCATCGACGACATCCAGGCCTTCGAGGTCAACGAGGCCTTCGCCGTCCAGGTGCTGTCCTTCCTGGACCACTACGGCATCGCGGACGACGACGAGCGCGTCAACCCGTACGGCGGTGCGATCGCCTTCGGCCACCCGCTGGCCTCCTCCGGCGTGCGCCTGATGAACCAGCTGGCCCGCCGCTTCGAGCAGCGCCCGGACGTCCGCTACGGCCTCACCACGATGTGCATCGGGTTCGGCATGGGCGGGACCGTCATCTGGGAGAACCCGCACTGGAGCGGAGCGGAAAAGTCGTCCGAGCTCGAGGGTGGTAAGTGAACATGACGAGCACCACTGAGCTGCTGCAGCACGGCGCCGAGCTGTTCCCGGGCGAGGTCGTCACGACCGCGCACGTGCGCCACCTGGACCTGCCGCTGCAGGCCGGCAAGCTGGCCCTGATCACCCTGGACAACGGCTTCGACCACACCAAGCCGACCACCTTCGGCCCGGGCTCGCTGCTGAAGCTGTCCGCCGCGCTGGACCAGGTCGAGGCCGAGGCCGCCGAGGGCAAGGTCGTCGCCGTCGCCGTCACCGGCAAGCCGTTCATCTTCGCGGTCGGCGCCGACCTCAAGGGCGTCGAGCTGCTCAAGGAGCACGCGGACGCGCTGGCCATCGGCAAGGGCGGCCACGAGGTCTTCAAGCGGATCGCCGCGCTGCCCGTCCCCTCCTTCGCCTTCTACAACGGCGCGGCGATGGGCGGCGGCGTCGAGGTCGGCCTGCACGCCACCTACCGCACGGTCAGCGCGGGCGTCCCGGCGTTCTCGCTGCCGGAGGTCTTCCTGGGCCTCGTCCCCGGCTGGGGCGGCTGCACCCTGCTGCCGAACCTGATCGGCCCCTCGAAGGCGATCAAGGTCATCATCGAGAACTCGATGAACCAGAACAAGCAGCTCAAAGGCAAGGACGTGTTCGAGCTGGGGATCGCCGACGCGATCTTCGAGCCGGCCGACTTCCTGGAGCAGTCGCTGCTGTGGGCCGCCAAGGTCCTCAAGGGCGACGTGGTCGTCGAGCGCGAGGAGATCGACCGCGGCAAGGCCTGGGACGACGCCGTCGCCTGGGGCCGCCTGGTCGCCGACGCCAAGGTGCACGGCGCCGCGCCGGCCGCCTACAAGGCGCTGGACATCATCCAGCAGGTCAAGGACTCCGACCTCCAGGCCGGCTTCGACGCCGAGGACGCCGCCCTGGCCGACCTCATCATGAGCGGCGAGCTGCGCAGCGGCATCTACGCCTTCAACCTGGTGCAGCGCCGGGCCAAGCGCCCGGTCGGCGCGCCGGACAAGTCGCTGGCCCGCCAGGTCAACAAGGTCGGCGTCGTCGGCGCCGGTCTGATGGCCTCGCAGCTGGCGCTGCTGTTCGCCCGCCGTCTGGAGGTGCCGGTGGTCCTCACCGACATCGACCAGGAGCGCGTCGACAAGGGCGTCGGCTACGTCCACGCCGAGATCGACAAGCTGCTCGGCAAGGGCCGGATCGGCCAGGACAAGGCCAACCGTCTCAAGGGCCTGGTCAGCGGCTCGCTCGACAAGGCCGCCGCCTTCGGCGACGCGGACTTCGTGATCGAGGCCGTGTTCGAGGAGATGGGCGTCAAGCAGACCGTCTTCGCGGACCTGGAGAACGTGGTCTCGCCGACCTGCGTGCTGGCGACCAACACCTCCTCGCTGTCGGTCACCGAGATGGCCTCGAAGCTGAAGCACCCCGAGCGGGTCGTCGGCTTCCACTTCTTCAACCCGGTCGCGATCCTGCCGCTGCTGGAGATCGTCCGCGGCGAGCAGACCGACGACGCCTCGCTGGCCACCGCCTTCGGCGTCTCGAAGAAGCTGAAGAAGACCTCGGTGCTGGTCAAGGACGCCCCGGCGTTCGTGGTGAACCGGATCCTGACCCGCTTCATGGGCGAGATCCAGACCATCATCGACGAGGGCACCCCGATCGCCACCGTCGAGAAGGGCGTCGAGCCGCTCGGCCTGCCGATGTCCCCGATCGTGCTGCTGGAGCTGGTCGGCCCGGCCATCGCGCTGCACGTCTCGGAGACCCTGCACGGCGCGTTCCCGGAGCGGTTCGCCGTCTCCGAGAACCTCGGCAAGGTGGTCAAGGCCGGCAAGCGCGGCTTCTACACCTGGGTGGACGGCAAGCAGGTCCTCGACCCCGAGGTGCTGGAGCTGCTGTCCTTCGGCGACACCGTGCTGACCGAGGAGCAGGTCCTGAACCGCTCCCTGGAGGCCGTGGCCCAGGAGATCGGCCTGATGCTGGAGGAGGGTGTCGTCGCCGAGGCGCAGGACATCGACCTCTGCATGATCACCGGCGCCGGCTGGCCCTTCCACCTGGGCGGGATCACCCCGTACCTGGACCGTGAGGGCGTCTCGGAGCGGGTGAACGGCAAGCGCTTCCTCGCCCCCGGCGTGGCCTCGGTGCCCGCGTAACGCGCAGCGCCACCGCGTGCCGGAGCCCCGGTGACCTGGACGGTCACCGGGGCTCCGGCGTGTGCGGGGGGGGTGGTCAGCTCTTCTTGAGGCGGTAGACCACGGTGTCGGCGAAGACGCCGACCATCTCGTAGTGGGTGTCCAGCAGGTTCTCGATCCGCGGGACCAGCACCGGCTGGTACGGGGCGATGCCGGAGTCGTCCACCACGACCTCGGGCAGGTTGTCGGCGAGCTCCTTGTCGAAGGTCTGCCAGGCGTTGCTGACGCTGAACTGCTCGCCCACGTTGGCGTTGCCGTCCTTGCCGCCGCTGTAGTTGGTCAGGAAGCCGGCGGTCAGGTAGCGGGTAGCGGGCTTTCGGTCGGCCAGCCAGTACAGCTCGGGGTGCATGCCCCAGACCAGGACGGTGTCCTTGGGGGTGGTCTGGGCGGCGACCGCGGTGGCGACCTCGGTGGTGCGGTTGAGCCGCTCCCCCGGCCAGGCCAGGGCCAGCGCCCAGAAGACCGTCGAGGCGACCGTGGTGTACACCAGGACGGGCTTCCAGCGGACCGCCGAGGTGGCCACCGCCCCGGTGCCCAGCAGCACCAGCGGGGGGATCAGCTGAAGGTAGTAGTGGCCGAAGAAGTGGAAGCCCACGCTGACCGCGACGACCGAGGAGGCCAGCCAGACCCACAGGTCCCCGGTGGAGCCGTGCTCCTCCCCGGCGACGGGCAGCGGCCGGTGGCGGTGCTTGAGCCAGAGCCGGCGCCCGACCGGGAGCAGGAAGCCCAGCCCGGCCGCGACCAGGATGGCCGAGTTGCCGAGCGCGCGGCCGATCATCTGGAGCCAGGCGCCGCCGAAGGAGGCGTAGTCCCCGCTGCCGGTGACCACCCAGAACAGGAAGCCCTTGGGCTTGGTCAGGATGACCGCGACCAGCGCTATCGGCAGGATGAAGCCGAAGCCGATCTTGAACAGGGCGGGCGGCCAGCGCACCCCGCGCCGGCGGGCGTCCTGGAACAGCATCCAGAGCACCGGCAGCAGCACCGCGCCGCCGGTCTGCTTGGTCAGCGAGCAGAGCGCCACCGCGATGCCCGCGGCCAGCCAGCGGCGGCGCTCGGCGTACCGGAACGCGGCCACCATGGCGGGCAGCATGAAGACCTCGAAGGTCGCCGCCTGGGTGTCCTCCGGGGAGAGCCCGATGGAGACCAGCAGGTAGAGCAGTCCCGCGCCGGCCCCGGCCCGGTTGCCCCAGCGGCCGCGGGCGATGGACGCCAGCAGGATCGCGGTGACCAGGTGGGCGCCCACCGCCAGGGTGCGCAGCGGCCACAGCGAGGCGGAGCCGAAGATCGTGAAGCAGGCCTGGTAGAGCCAGGGGAGCAACGGCGGCTTGCGGTCCACCACGGTGTCGTACAGCACTCCGCCGTCGGCCAGCATCCGGGCCTGGGTGGCCAGGAACCCCTCGTCGGGGCTCCAGACGGGCCGGGCGAAGGACGGGATGTGGGTGAGCAGTGCGACCAGCGCGAGCACCGGCACCAGCCTCGTCCAGTACCCGGTCTGCACATGGGTACGGACGCGCTCGGGCAGGCGCTCGGCCAGTCCGGCGAGGCGGAAGCGGGTGGGGGTGGGCACGGATGACAACCTACCGGGCGGGATCGGCGCGGGCGGCGCCGGTCCCGCCTTTCGGTGCGATTGTCAGCTTGTTTCGTGACGAACTGTTACGGAGTTACGACGAACAGTCGTCGGTGGAACGCGTTCCGGGCCCGTTCTCAGGCCTCGACCCGAGCCGCGTCCAGGCTGGCGACCAGGGCCGTCACCTTTCGGGCGATGTCCGGGGCGTTCAGGCCGATCTCGGCCAGGATCTCGTTCCGGCTCGCGTGGTCCAGGAACTCCTGCGGAATCCCGAAGTCGCGCACCGGCAGATCCACGTCCGCGTCGCGCAGCGCCTGCGCCACCGCGGCGCCGACACCGCCCACCCGGCCGTTGTCCTCGATCGTGACGACCACCCGGTGCTCGGCCGCCAGGCCCGGCAGGGCGGCGTCCACCGGCTTGACCCAGCGCGGGTCCACCACGGTGGCGGTGATGCCCTGGGCGGCCAGCAGGTCCGCGACCTCCAGGCTGGTGGCGGCCATCGCGCCGACCGAGACGACCAGCACGTCCGCGCGGTGCGTGCCGCCCGGCTCCTCGGCGGCGCGCAGCACGTCCATGCCGCCGATCCGGCCGACCGCCGGGACGGCCGGGCCGACGGTGCCCTTGGAGTAGCGGACCACGGTCGGGGCGTCCTTGACCTCGACGGCCTCGCGCAGCTGGGCGCGGACCTGGTCGGCGTCGCGCGGGGCGGCCAGCCGCAGGGTCGGGACGATCTGCAGCATCGACATGTCCCACATGCCGTTGTGCGAGGCGCCGTCGTCGCCGGTGACGCCGGCCCGGTCGAGCACGAAGGTGACGCCCAGCTTGTGCAGGGCGACGTCCATCAGGACCTGGTCGAAGGCCCGGTTCAGGAAGGTCGCGTAGACCGCGAAGACCGGGTGCAGCCCGTTGGTGGCCAGGCCGGCGGCGCTGGTGACGGCGTGCTGCTCGGCGATGCCGACGTCGAAGATGCGGTCCGGGAAGGCCTCGGCGAAGGGCGCGAGGCCGACCGGGTGGAGCATGGCGGCGGTGATGCCGACGATGTCGTCCCGCTCGTGGCCGAGCGCGACCATCTCCTCGGCGAAGACCGAGGTCCAGCTCCGGCCGCCGGCGTTCTGGATCGGCAGGCCGGTCTCCGGGTGGATCTTGCCGACCGCGTGGAAGCGGTCCTCGTCGTTGTTCTCCGCGGCGTGGTAGCCGCGGCCCTTCTCGGTGAGGCAGTGCACGATCACCGGGCCGCCGAAGCCGCGCGCCTTGGTCAGCGCGGACTCCAGGGCGGTCAGGTCGTGGCCGTCGATCGGGCCGATGTACTTGATGCCGAGGTCCTCGAACATGCCCTGCGGGGCGATGAAGTCCTTGAGGCCCTTCTTGGCGCCGTGCAGCGTCTCGAACAGCTGCTGGCCGACCACCGGGGTGCGCTGCAGCGCGTCCTTGCCCCAGGAGAGGAAGCGCTCGTAGCCCTGGGTGGTGCGCAGGGTGGCGAGGTGGTTGGCCAGGCCGCCGATGGTCGGCGAGTAGGAGCGCTCGTTGTCGTTGACGACGATGACCAGCGGGCGGTCCTTGGCGTCGGCGATGTTGTTGAGCGCCTCCCAGGCCATGCCGCCGGTGAGCGCGCCGTCGCCGATGACCGCGACGACCGGATCCGGCTTGCCGAGGATCTTGTTGGCCTTGGCCAGGCCGTCGGCGTAGGAGAGCACGGTGGAGGCGTGCGAGTTCTCGATCACGTCGTGCTCGGACTCGGCGCGGGACGGGTAGCCGGACAGGCCGCCCTTCATCCGCAGCATCGAGAAGTCCTGGCGGCCGGTGAGCAGCTTGTGGACGTAGCTCTGGTGGCCGGTGTCGAAGAGGATGCGGTCGCGCGGCGAGTCGAAGACCCGGTGCAGCGCGATGGTGAGCTCCACCACGCCGAGGTTGGGGCCGAGGTGGCCGCCCGTCTTGGCGACCTCGGTCACCAGGAAGGTCCGGATCTCCTGGGCCAGTGCGGCCAGCTGTCCCGGCGTGAGCCGGTCGAGATCACGCGGTCCCCGAATGCGGGTCAGCAGGGCCACCCGTTCCTCCTCGTTCAGTGTTCGCGGACCGCGGGCGGTCCGACGGGCGTCGCTGCCCGGTCTGGCGGCGGGCCGGCGGTCGCGGCCGGTGCCGACCGGTCGAGTCTAATGTCCGCTTGCCGGACACCGAGCGGCGCGGCCGGTGCCACCGACCCGTTACCGCCATTCCCGGAGGTCGGCCCGGGGGTCGCGCGTCACCCTGGATTGACGAATGAATGTTCGGGCGCGATCCGGGCCGCGGCGGCTCAGCCGCGCCCCAGCGCCCCGGACTCCCCCATCTCGCTCATCACCAGCGCCAGCGCGCCGAGCACCTCGGCCCGGCCGCCCAGCGTGCCGGGGACCACCGAGAGCTGGCGGGCGGCGCTCGGGATGGCGTAACGGGCCACCGAGTCGCGGATCGGGGAGAGCACCAGCTCACCGGCCTCGGCGAGGTCGCCGCCGAGGATCACCCGGCGCGGGTTGAGCAGGTTGCACAGGGTCGCGACGCCGGTGCCGATCTGCCGGCCGGCGTCGGCGATCACCCGGCGGCAGCCGAGGTCACCCTGATGGGCCAGCTCGACCACCCGGGGCAGGGTGAGGTCCGGCCCGAGGGTCGGGGTCAGCAGGGAGAGCAGGTAGCGGGAGCCCACGAAGGTCTCCAGGCAGCCGCGGTTGCCGCAGCGGCAGACCGGCCCGGCCTCGTCCAGGGTGATGTGCCCGATCTCACCGGCGGTGCCGCCCGGCCCGCGGTAGATCTGGCCGTTGACCACCAGTCCGGCGCCGACCCCGCTGGCGACCTTGATGTACGCGAGGTCGCTCAGCCCCCGCCCGGCCCCCCAGACCAGTTCGCCGAGCGCGCCCAGGTTGGCGTCGTTGTCCACATGCACCGGCATGCCGAGCCGCTCGGCCAGCTCCCGGCCCGGGGCGATGCCCGTCCAGCCGGGCAGGATCGCGGTGGAGCCCAGCGCGCCGGTCTCCACGTCGATCGGGCCGGGCACGCCGAGGCCCACGCCGATCACCTTCTCCGGGCGGAACCCGGCCTGGCGGAGCAGCCGTTCCACCATCGCCTCGGCCCGGTCGAAGCCCTGCGCGGCGGAGACGTCCACGTCGATCGGGGCGCTCTCCTCGGCGAGCACCCGGTGCGCGAGGTTGCCGACCGCGACCCGCAGGTGGGTGTGGCCGAAGTCGATGCCCACCACGATGCCCGCGTCCCCGCTGAGCGAGACGCTGCGCGCCCGCCGGCCGCCGGAGGAGGTGTCGGCGACCACGACGGTGCCGCTCTCCTTCAACTCCCGCACGATGTTGGAGACGGTGGCCGCGGACAGGCCGGTGCCGCGGGCGATCTCGGCCTGGGTCAGCGAACCGGCCGTCCGCACCGCGCGCAGCACCCGCTCCAGGTTCGCCCGGTGCAAGGACGACTGCGAGCCCGGTGTGTCCGTCGACATGATCCACCCTCCCAGGGCGGGGACCCCTCCGCCGGACGTCCCCTTCAACTCCTGAAGGGTAGGGCCTGTGCCGTGGATCGGCGCGGATCGGACCTGGGCGGTACGACGGGGGCCGGTGGCGGCGGGCCCGGAAGCGGCGGGGGAACGGACGGAAACGGGCCTGCGGAGTCCTGGGTTCGACCGAAAAACACTCGCCACTAGCATGGTGCCCTATCTCACGCGTCCCCCCGGACCGCGGGGCGGTATCGGCAGGGGGACGCTTCCAGGAATGACGGGGAATCAGATGGCAGGGGATCACCCTACGCCGGGGGCAGGCGAAGCGTCGGGCAGCAGCCCGCAGGACAATCGGGGCGTCTCGTTCGGGCGCCCGCCCGGCGGCGTGGACCCGGCCGCCGTGGCGGACCAGATGACACAGCTCGACGGCGCGGCGATCCCGCGCCCGGCCTCGCCCGCCGGGCCGCCGCCGGCCCAGCCGCCGGCTCCGCCCGCGCAGCCGCCCGCCGCCGGTGCCGGTGCCGGTGCCGGCTACCAGCCGTACGCGCCGACCGCGGCCGCCTTCCCCAGCCAGGCTCCGCCGCCGCCGGCCGGTGCGCCGGTCGGCCCGTACGACCCGATGCCCGGTGGCGCCTACGGCGCGCCGGACGGCGGGCAGGCCTACGGCGCCGGCTACGGATACCCGCAGCAGCAGCCCGGGTACTACCCGGGCGCGCCGGTGCCCCCCGCGCCCAAGCAGCGCAACCCCGTGATGCTGTGGGGCGGGATCATCGGCGGCGTCCTGGCGATCGCCATCGTCGCCGGGCTGGTCGTGCTCCTCAAGGGCAACGACCCCGACCCCACGCCGAACGCCACCTCCGGCGGCACCACCACGTCCGGTGGCACCACCACCTCCGGAGGCACCGTCACCAACGCCCCGACCGCCGACGGCACCACCGGCAGCAGCACCGGCGGCAACACCGGCGGGGCCGGGTACAACATCGCCTGGAACGCCCCCAAGGCCGCCACCGGGGACAGCGGCTCGCAGCTGCTCGGCATCTGGGGCAGCGACAAGGTCGCGGTGCGCGCCGACAGCACCGGCATCCGGGCGTACAACACCTCCGACGGCAAGGAGGCCTGGAACATCCCGGTCCCGGCCGGCAGCAAGGAGGTGTGCACCGCCTCCTACTCGACCAACTCGAAGAACATCGCCGCCGTCTCCTTCAACACCGGTGACAGCGACTGCTCCACCATCGGCGCCGTCGACGTCAGCCAGGGCAAGCTGCTCTGGAGCGTCAAGGTCTCCACCGACCGGATGTCCTCGCCGACGCTCAGCGTCACCGACAAGGTGGTCGCCATCGGCGGCAACGTGGTCGGCGGCCTGAACATCGACAACGGCTCGGCGGCCTGGCAGTTCCAGCCGCGCGACAAGGACTGCAGCCTCTACGGCCGCGCGGCCGGCAGCCAGATCGCGGTCAGCGACCGCTGCTACGGCGGCTCCGGCCCGAAGTCGCAGCTGGTCGTCGTGGACGCCGACAGCGGCAAGGCCGCCAGCACGCCGATCACCCTCACCGGCAGCATCGAGCGGATCGACAAGGTCGTCCAGGACCAGCCGCTGGTGCTGCTGATGAGCAGCGGCCCCAACGGCGACTACATCCTGCCGTTCGACAAGAGCAACAAGCCCGGCAACCAGATGTCGGTCAAGGAGCCCGGCGCGGACAGCCTGCGGCTGTCCGGCCAGTCCGACGCCTACACCCAGAACGTGGTCAGCGGCACCACCCTGTACGCCCAGATCACCGGCGCCAAGTCGGCCGTCAACGCGTACGACCTGACCACCGGCAAGCGGATCTGGTCCGCCGCCAGCGCCACGTCCAGCCAGGACATCCGGCTGGTGTCCGGCACCGACAAGGACGGCAAGGTCCGCGCCATCGTCAGCCAGGGCTACAACAAGCCCGCCCGGCTGGTGACGCTCTCGCCGGCCGACGGCTCGATGACCGACCTCGGCACCATGGCCATGCCCAACGGCCTGGACATCGGGATGAGCATGTCCGAGTACGTCCTCTCCAACGACGGCAGCGCGGTGTACGCCTTCCGCCGCGGCAGCTCCGACGCACCGCTGACCAAGTGGAAGAAGTGACGGCGGGGGGCTGAGCACTCCTCGAACGCGGGCCCTCGGGGCCCGTCCTGGCGGGGCGGGAACGGGCGATCTGTCCGGACCCGCCCCGCCTGTGATTATTCCGGGAGCCCGTCCGTTGGGTCATGGGAGGATTCGCCCCATCAGCCTGACGAAGGAGTGCAGCGAGTGCCCGGCACCAACCTGACCCGCGAGGAGGCCCGCACCCGGGCCGACCTCCTCCACGTGGACGCGTACGACATCGAGCTCGACCTGAGTTCGGCCCGCGAAGGAGGCACCTTCCGGTCCACCACCGTGGTCCGGTTCACGGCCACGACCCCCGGCGCGGACACGTTCATCGACCTCGTCGCGCCGAGCGTCGAGGAGATCACCCTCAACGGCGCGCCGCTCGACCCGGAGAGCTTCGCCGACAGCCGGATCCCGCTGCCGAACCTAGCCGCCGAGAACGAGCTGCGCGTCGTCGCCAACTGCGCCTACACCAACACCGGTGAGGGCCTGCACCGGTTCGTCGACCCGGTCGACGGCGAGACCTACCTGTACACCCAGTTCGAGGTGCCGGACGCCCGCCGCGTCTTTGCCTCCTTCGAACAGCCCGACCTGAAGGCCGCGTTCGCGTTCACCGTGACCGCCCCCACCGGCTGGGTCGTGGTCTCCAACTCGCCCACCCCGACCCCGGTCGGCGAGGGCGCCGCGCAGGTCTGGACGTTCGAGCCCACCGGCCGGATCTCCACCTACATCACCGCGCTCGTCGCCGGCCCGTACGTCGGGGTCTTCGACACCTACGAGAACGGCGACCAGAAGGTGCCGCTGGGCGTCTACTGCCGCCCCTCGCTGCGCGAGTTCCTGGACGCCGAGGACATCTTCACCGTCACCAAGCAGGGCTTCGACTACTTCCAGGAGAAGTTCGACTTCCCCTACCCGTTCGCCAAGTACGACCAGCTGTTCGTCCCGGAGTTCAACGCCGGCGCGATGGAGAACGCGGGCGCCGTCACCCTGCGCGACCAGTACGTGTTCCGCTCCAAGGTCACCGACGCCGCCTACGAGGCCCGCGCGGCGACGATCCTGCACGAGCTCGCCCACATGTGGTTCGGCGACCTCGTCACCATGGAGTGGTGGAACGACCTCTGGCTCAACGAGTCCTTCGCCACCTTCGCCGAGGCCGTCTGCCAGGCCGAGGCCCCCGGCTCCAAGTGGCCGAACTCCTGGACCACGTTCGCCAACCAGATGAAGACCTGGGCCTACCGGCAGGACCAACTGCCCTCCACCCACCCCATCATGGCGGACATCAACGACCTGGAGGACGTCCAGGTCAACTTCGACGGCATCACCTACGCCAAGGGCGCCTCGGTGCTCAAGCAGCTGGTGGCGTACGTCGGCCAGGACGCCTTCTTCCAGGGCGTGCAGACCTACTTCAAGCGCCACGCCTGGGGCAACACCCGGCTCGCCGACCTGCTCGGGGCCCTGGAGGAGGCCAGCGGCCGCGACCTGCGGACCTGGTCCCAGGCCTGGCTGGAGACCGCCGGCATCAACGTGCTGCGGCCCGCCATCACGCTGAACACCGACGGCGAGATCGAGTCCTTCGCCGTCCTCCAGGAGGCCCCCGCGCTGCCCGCCGGCGCCAAGGGCGAGGCCGTGCTGCGCCCGCACCGCATCGCCATCGGCCTGTACGAGCTCGCCGACGGCGCGCTGGTGCGCACCGACCGGATCGAGCTCGACGTCGACGGCCCGCGCACCGAGGTGCCCGAGCTCGTCGGCCGGCACCGCCCGGCCGTCGTGCTGCTCAACGACGACGACCTCTCCTACGCCAAGATCCGGCTCGACGAGGACTCGATGGCCGTCGTCACCGAGCACCTCGGCGGCTTCACCGAGTCGCTGCCGCGCGCCCTGTGCTGGGCCTCCGCCTGGGACATGACCCGCGACGGCGAACTCGCCGCCCGCGACTACCTGGCGCTCGCCCTCTCCGGCATCGGGCGGGAGAGCGACATCGGCGTCGTGCAGTCCGTGCAGCGCCAGGTCCGGCTCGCCCTCGACGCCTACACCGACCCCGACTGGCGCGAGCAGGGCCTCGCCCAGTGGGCCGACGCCGCCGAGGAGCACCTGCGCTCCTCCGAGCCCGGCAGCGACCACCAGCTCTCCTGGGCCCGCACCCTCGCCTCCGTCGCCCGCACCGACGGGCAGCTCGGCCTGCTCGCCGGCCTGCTCGACGGCACCGCCGAGATCAAGGGCCTCGCCGTCGACACCGAGCTGCGCTGGACCCTGCTCACCCGGCTCTGCGCCACCGGGCGCGCCGACGAGGCCGCCGTGACGGCCGAGCTGGCCCGCGACAACACCGCGGCCGGCCAGGAGCACGCCGCCACCTGCCGCGCCGCCCGGCCCACCGCCGAGGCCAAGGCCGAGGCCTGGACCGCCGTCGTCGAGTCGGACACCCTCACCAACTACGTCCAGGAAGCGACCATCGCGGGCTTCCAGCAGTCCGACCAGCGCGAGCTGCTCGCGCCGTACGCGGCCAAGTACTTCGCCGCCGTCAAGGAGGTCTGGGAGACCCGCAGCCACGAGATCTCGCAGCAGATCATCGGCGGGCTGTACCCGGCGCTGCAGGTCACGCAGGCCACCGTGGACGCGACCGACGCGTGGCTGACCGAGGCCGAGCCGGCACCGGCGCTGCGGCGCCAGGTCGTCGAGGCCCGGGCCGGGATCGAGCGCGCGCTCAAGGCCCAGGCGGTCGACCGGGCGGCGGGCGCCGGCCGCTGACCTGCTGAGGCGCCCGTCGGGACCCCGTCCGGGGTCCCTTCGGGCGCCGACGGGGCTCCGTTGGGGCGCCGTCGGGCGCCGTCAAGGTGCTGGAAACGCCTGAAGGGGCACCGGAGATCTCCGGTGCCCCTTCGGGGTCGTGCAGGTCCTGGTGGACGCGGTGGTTACTTCTTCTTGCCCTTGCCCTTGCCGTACGGCAGGCCCGCGAGGGCGGCGATGATCACGAAGGCGGCGATCGGGATCAGCACGTACAGGCCGATGGTCTGGCCGACGCTCAGGCCAGGACCCGGGTCGTCGCCGTCGTCCCTGGTGAGGGCCATGGCGGGCGACGACAGCAGCATCATCAGCGTGACCGTTGCGGAGACCGCGCCGGCTCGCAAAGCGTTCCTCTTGTCCACGTTTCCAACTTACCCGCCGCTTATGACCCCCCGCGCGTCGGGGTCGGCCTTCCGGAAGGGGGCCGTCCGCAGTGCCGGGGTCAGGCGGCGGGATCAGGTGCCGGGGTCGGACGGCGGGGTCAGACGGCGGGGTGGGCGCCGGGCGGGGCCAGCAGGTGGGCGAGCAGGCGGGCGGCCGGGGTGGCGGCCAGGCGGTCGAGGGTGACCGGGTCGCCGGCGCCGTCGGCGACCGGCAGGCGCCAGTTCGGGTACTGGTCCCAGGTGCCGGGCAGGTTCTGCGGGCGCGGATCGCCGACCAGGTCCGGCAGCCAGACGCCGACCAGCTCCGCCGGGGTCGCGCGCAGGAAGCGGTACAGCACCGGCATCGACAGCGGCTCGCCCGGCGCGAGCAGCCCCCGCGCGGTCAGCTCGGCCCGCCAGTCCGCCAGCTCGGCCACCGCCTCCTCCTGCTCCTCGCCCAGCGGACGGGCCAGCAGCCCGAGCCGGTGCCGCAGCTCGACGTGCTCGCCGGAGAGCCGGGCGGCGGTGCTCGGCAGGTCGTGGGTGGTGAGGGTGGCCAGGCAGCCCGGGCGCCAGCGGTCCGGGGCGAGGATCTCCCCCGCCGCCTGCCAGTCCCGCTCGAACCAGAGCACGGAGGTGCCGAGGATCCCGCGCGCCGCCAGCTCCTCCCGGACGCCCGGCTCCACCGTGCCCAGGTCCTCGCCGATCACCGCCGTCCCGGCCCGGTGCGCCTCCAGGGCCAGCACGCCGAGCATCGCCTCGGCGTCGTAGCGCACGTACGCGCCCTCGGTCGGCGGGTGGCCGTCCGGCACCCACCAGAGCCGGAACAGGCCCATCACGTGGTCGATCCGGACCGCGCCCGCGTGCCGGGCCGCCGCGCGCAGCAGCTCCGCGTACGGGGTGTAGCCGGCCGCCGCCAGCGCGTCCGGGCGCCAGGGCGGCAGGCCCCAGTCCTGGCCGTGGGCGTTGAAGGCGTCCGGCGGGGCGCCGACGGAGATGCCGCCGGCCAGCACGTCCTGGAGCGCCCAGGCGTCCGCGCCGTCCGGGTGGACGCCGACGGCCAGGTCGTGGATCAGGCCCACCGGCATGCCGGCCTGCCGGGCCGCGCCCTGGGCCTCGGCGAGCTGCTGGTCGACCTGCCAGGCGAGCCAGCGGTGGAACTCGACCCGGTCGGCGAGCTCCCGGGAGGCGCGCCCCACCTGTGGGCCGTCCGGGTGACGCAGCCCCTTCGGCCAGCCGTGCCAGTCGGCGCCGTGCACCTCGGCGATCGCGTTCCACAGCGCGTTCCGGCGCAGCCAGTCGCCCTCGCGGCGCTGGTAGGCCTCGTACGCGGCCTGGCGGCCGGGGCCGCGCGGCACCTCGTGCAGCAGTTCCAGCGCCTCGCGCTTGAGCGCCCAGACGGCGTCCCGGTCGATCAGGCCGTCGTGCCCCAGCACCTCGTCGCGCAGCCGGGCGGCCCGGCGGCCCAGCTCCTCCGCCTCGGCGCGCTGGTCACCCGTCAGATAGGCGTACTCGGGGACGGCCTCGACCCGCAGGTGCACCGGATCGGCGAAGCGGCGGGAGGAGGGGCGGTAGGGGGACGGGTCGGTGGGGGCGGCGGGGGCGGCGGACAGCGCCTGGTGCAGCGGGTTGATCTGGACGAAGCCCGCGCCGAGGCCGGCGCCCGCCCACCGGGCCAGCTCGGCGAGGTCGCCGAGGTCGCCCATGCCCCAGGAGCGGTCGGACAGGACGGAGTACAGCTGGGCGAGGAAGCCCCAGCTGTAGCCGGGCAGCGGGGGCAGCTTCTCCGGTGCGACGATCAGCGCCGCCTGGGCCTTGCCCTCGCCGCTCTCCGCCCTGAGCGTGTGCCGCCCCAGCGGCAGGTCCGGCGGCAGCCAGTGCGAGTGGCCGCGCGGCAGCTCCCACACCCCGCCGTCCTCCAGCTCCACGTGCAGCCGCGCGTCGGCCGGCACGTCCAGTGCCGTCCGCCGCCCTTGACGGACCACCACGCAGGGCGGCAGCAACCGGGCCTGCTGCGCGGCCCGGTGACGCTCCAGCGCCTCGCGCGCCTGCTCCGGCGTCCCCGCCGCCACCCCCAGGGCCCCCAGCACCGCGACCAGCGTGCGCGCCCCCACGGTCACACCCCCCGGCCCGGGGTACCGGGTGTCCACCCCGTACGCCTGCGCCAGCGCCACCAGTTCGGGCGGTGGCGGCGGCGCGTCCTGCATCGGCACCCTCAGCCCGTCGGCTCCGTCACGGTCGAGATAAGCGGCCACTCGCGGCTCCTGCGATGTCTCGGCAACGCCTGGTCAGGACGACCACAGTCCTACCCGGGTGACGGCCCGACGACGCTGCGCGACACGACCGCGCGGTCGGATCGGCCTGGCGGCCGGGGGCTGCCGCGGCCCCGGACCGAATGCTTGAACCGGGGCAGACCCGGCATAGCGGGCGGCCGCGTTGACACCGGGTTGGGTAGCTGGTGGGGTTGCGGCGATGTGGTCCAGGCCTGGCGAGGAGGCTCCTGTGGAAGCCCGAGTGTCCGTTGTGGCCGGGCGGCGGCTGCGGCAGCGGTTGGAGCGGAGTGCGGCGTTGCGGGAGGTGCTGTACCACCCGGCGGCGCTGGCGGCGCGGCGGGCCACGGCACGGACGTGCCGTCAACTGGCGCCCAGGACGGCGGATCGGCTGATCGCCGGCCTCAAGGGGACGGAACCGCTGCTGGCGTCGGTGCGGGCGGAGCGGGCCCGGCGGGCGGCGGGGCGGCCGGGGCGGCGGACCCTGCAGATCGCGGCGGGGGTCGCGGCGGCGGCGGTGGTCGGCGGGCTGCTGGCCGGGCCGGTGCCGTCGGCGGCGTACGCGGCGTCGGCGGGGCCGGACGTGGTGAGCAGCGCGCCGCAGACGCCGCTGGGGAGCATGACGAACCCGCAGGTGTTCCCGCGGCCGCAGGAGCAGACGGTGGCCGGCAAGCCGGTCGCGGTGCCGGCCGCGGTGACGCTGGTGCCGGCGCCGGACGCGGACCTCGGGGCGTTGGACGCCGTCCGGGAGGTGCTGGAGGTCGCCGGGGCGACGACCGTGACCCCGGATCCGGACGCCGACGCGCCGGCCGCCGGGTCGCTGGTGGTGTACGTCGGCGGACCGGCCGAGGGCGCCGACGGCCGGACGGACCGGGCGCTGCGCGCGCTGTCCGCCGCGGCCGGCGGCAAGGACGGCGCCGCCCCCTCGACCGCGGGCATGCCGGCCGGCGGGTACGTGCTGTCGGTCGGTCAGCTGCCGGCCCAGGGCGGCGGGACGTACGGCGCGGTGGTGCTGGCGGGCGCGGATGCGGTGGGCACCTTCTACGCCGCGCAGAGCCTGCGCCAGCTGCTCGCCGCCGTCCCGGCCGGGCAGGGGCAGGCGCCGGGCGTCGCCGGGCTGGGCCTGCCCGGGATCACGCTGCGGGACTGGCCGAGCGGCGCGCCGGTGCGCGGCACCGCGGAGGCGTTCTACGGCAGCCCGTGGACGGCGCAGCAGCGGCTCGACCAGGTGGACTTCCTCGGCCGCTCCAAGCAGAACTTCTACCTCTACGCCCCCGGTGACGACCCGTTCCGGCTCTCCCGCTGGCGCGACGCCTACCCCGCCGCCCAGGCCGACGAGCTGCGCGAACTGGGCGGCCTGGCCCGGCGCGACCACGTCACGCTCGGCTACGCGATCGACCCGGGGCAGTCGCTCTGCTTCAGCTCCGGCAAGGACGTGGACGCGCTGGTGGCCAAGCTGGACGGGCTGCGCAAGCTCGGCTTCACCGCCTTCCAGCTCCAGTTCCTGGACGTCAGCTACGACGAGTGGCACTGCGGCGACGACCGCGACACGTACGGCACCGGCCCGGCCGCGGCCGCCAAGGCGCAGGCCGCGCTGGTGACCAAGGTGCGGGACCGGCTGATCGCGCGCAACCCGGGCCTGGCGCCGCTGTCCGTCGTGCCCACCGAATACCACAAGCAGGGCGTCACGCCGTACCGCAAGGCGCTGGCCGCGGCGCTGCCGGACGGCGTGCAGGTGGCCTGGAGCGGGGGCGGGGTGATCCCGGAGAAGATCACCGGCGCCCAGGCCGCCGAGACCGGCGACCTGTACGGCCACCCGCTGGTCACCATGGACAACTACCCGGTCAACGACGCCAGCCCGGACCGGCTCTTCCTCGGCGCCTACACCGGGCGCGAACCGGAGGTGGCCACCCGCTCGGCGGTGATGCTCACCGGTGCCATGCAGCAGCCGGTGGCCTCCCGGATCGCCCTCGCCACGGCCGGCGACTTCGCCTGGAACCCGGCCGGCTACCGGCCGGAGGACTCCTGGCAGGCTGCGGTGCGCTCGCTCGCCGGCCCGACCGGCGCCGGCAGCACGCCCGCCGGCACCGCCCTGTCCGCGGTCACCGCGCTGGCCGGCAACAGCTCCTCCTCGCCGCTGTCCAAGCAGGAGTCCGGCTACCTGACGCCGCTGCTCGACCGGTTCTGGGCCGCCGCCGAGCCCACCTCCGGCACCGCGTCGGACCTTGCCAAGCTGATAGAGGCCGCCGCGCCCCTGCGGGACGCCTTCGCCGCGATGGCCACCGCCCAGCAGACCCTCGCCGGCACCCAGGCCACCGCCCAGCTCGCCGCCGAGGCCGCGCCCTGGCTCGCCCCGCTGCACGACTACGGGCTGGCCGGACAGTCCTCGCTGGACATGCTGCTGGCCCAGCACGGCGGCGACGGCGCGGCCGCCTGGAAGGCCCGGGTGGAGCTCAACCGGCTGCGCGAGCAGCTCGCGCAGAGCCCGGCCACGATCGGCGCGGACGTGCTCGCCCCGTTCCTGGAGCGGGCCGTCCAGGCCGCCGACAACTGGGCCGGGGTGGCCGGCGGCGGGATCACCCCGACCACCACCATGGGCACCGCGCACGACCACCTGCCCGCGCTGATGACCGACGGCGTGGCCGACACGTTCTACTGGAGCTCCGCTCCCCCGCAGCCCGGCGACGCGGTCGGCGTCGACCTCGGCGGCGGGCGCCCGGTCGGCGCCGTCACCGTGCTGATGGGCTCCTGGGGCAACGGGCCGGACGGCCGGAGCGCGGTCGACGACTACCTCCACGACGGCGTGCTGGAGTACAGCACCGGCGAGGGCGGCTGGAAGCAGCTCGCCGTGGTCAAGAACCAGAAGTCGGTCAGCGCCAAGCTGCCGGCCGGCCCGGTGGTGCGGGCCGTGCGGCTGCGGGCCACCGCCGCCCAGAAGACCGCCGTCGCGGTGCGCGAGTTCACCGTCACCGCGCCCGACGACGCCCCCGCCAGCGTCACCGGCGGCCCCGCCGCGCTGCCCGGCTCCTCGGCGTCCGCGGTGCTGGACGGCAACCCGGACACCGCGTACCGGGCCGCCAAGCCGCCCACCGCGCAGGACGAGCCGCTCACCGTCGAGCTGGGCGCCGCCCGCCCGCTCGACCGGCTCACCGTACTCACCGACCCGGGCGTGCACGCCACCGCCACCGTCTCGGTGCGCCGCTCGGACGGCGGCTGGACGGACATCGGCACCGTGCAGCCCGGCTACAACGAGCTGCCGGCCGGCGGGCAGGCCGCCGACGCGTTCCGGCTGACCTGGAAACCGGGCGGCGACCCGCCGGTGGTCAACCAGGTGATCCCCTGGTACGCGGACGTCCCGGCGGCCCGGCTCAGCCTGTCCGACCCGACCCTGGACGTGGTGACCGGCGCCGCCGCGCCCGCCCAGACCCGGGCCACCGTCGAGGCCGGCCGCCCCGAGGGGACCACCGGCGAGCTGCGCACCGAGGTGCCGACCGCGGCCAAGGGCCTGACCGTGACCCCGGCGGCCGGGGTGACCGTGCCGCGCGGCGGCCGCATCGGCGTGCCGCTGCTGGTCAGCGCCGATCCCGGGACGCCGTTCGGGACGTACCAGGTGCCGGTGCAGTTCGTGGCCGGCGCCACCACCGTGAAGCAGGTGCTCCAGGTGCACGTGGTGCCGCCGACCAGCGGTCCGGACCTGGCGCTCCACGCGAAGGCCACCTCCTCGGGCGACGAGACGCCGAACTTCCCCGCCGCGGCGGTCACCGACGGTGACCCGAAGACCCGCTGGTCCTCCCCCGCCAAGGACGACGCCTGGGTGCAGCTGGAACTGCCGCAGACGACCCACCTGGGCGCTGCGGTGCTGCACTGGCAGGCCGCGTACGCCGCCGCCTACCGGCTCCAGGTCTCGGCGGACGGCACCACCTGGACCGACGCGGCGACGGTCGACAACGGCAGGGGTGGCGACGAGACCGTGCGCTTCGACGCGCCAGGCGCCCGGTTCCTCCGGGTGCAGGGCGTGGCCCGGGCCAACAAGTACGGCTACTCGCTGTGGGGCGTCGAGCTGTACGCCGTCACCCCGCCCGCCCCGTCGCAGCCGCCGACCGTCCCCCCGGCCCAGCCGGACGGCGGCGCCACCACCGCGCCCACCACCGCGCCCACGGCCCCGACCACGGCCCCGACCGCTCCGAGCGCCCCGGCCACGCCCCCGGCGGGCGGGACTCCGGGCGGTACGACAGGCGGCACGACAGGCGGCACGACGGGCGGGACAGCGCCGCCGAAGAAGTAGTCACCGCACCCCCCACCGGACAACGCGGCGGGCCGCCGTGCTCCCCGGTGGGGGGCGCGGCGGCCCATGAGGCGTACCGACGATATGACGGGCTGGCCCTTGTGGAGCGGGGTCAGGCGGAGAGCGGTTCGGGCTGCTCACCGCGGCGGACGGGGGCGGAGTGGGCCGAGTGCGCCCGGCCGAGCGGGACGGGGAGGCCCTGCTCGGTATGGTCGAGGTGCTCGTACTCGCCCCACTGCGGGGCGCGCAACTGGTCGGAGCCGCCGTACGGCTCCAGGTAGGGGCGCCAGCGCGGGTCCTTGATGCCGGTGCCGATGATCCGCCAGGCGAGGCCGCTGGGCGGGGCCGGTGGGCGCTTCATCCGCCAGCCGAGTTCGGTGAGGTGGCGGTCGGCCTTGGTGTGGTTGCAGCGGCGGCAGGCCGCCACCACGTTGTCCCACCGGTGCTGGCCGCCCCGGCTGCGCGGGATGACGTGGTCGACGCTGGTGGCGGCGGCCCCGCAGTAGACGCAGCGGCCGTGGTCACGGGCGAACAGCGCCCGGCGGGTGAGCGGGACGGGCCCGCAGAACGGGACCCGGACGAAGCGGGTCAGGCGGACGACGGACGGCGCCGGAAGGGCGCTGGTGGCGCTGTGCAGAGTGACTTCCGAGTCCTCCAGGCTGACCGCCTTGTGGTTGAGGACCAGGATGAGTGCGCGGCGCATCGATACGACGCCGAGTGGCTCGTAGGACGCGTTGAGGACCAGGACATGCGGCACGGATGCCTCCTTGGACGCCTGCGGCGCGTGGCTCGCGCCGGGACGAGCGGTTGGATCGCACAACTGGTGCGCGATCTCCCCCAGTGTCGCCTTACGCCTTTGTACGGCGCCACCACTCCTGTGTAACGGACCTGGTGTGAACTTCCGGTGTGGCTTCTGTCATAGCCGGTATGCCCTGGGGAAGGTCGGGTTGCACCCGGGTGCCCTCGGGGTGCCGCCCGTGGCCCTCCCGGGGGAGCGCTCGGCCGGTCGGAGCAGCGGCCGACCCCGTCGTCCGGGGGAGCGCACCGGTGCGCTGACGGGGCGTTCGCGTTGCTCCGTACGCCCTTCGGCGTGTCCGGTCGGGTGTTCGGCGCCGGTTAGGCTGAGGCGGACGGTCCGCGGGCCGCGTGCCGCGGCGCGGGCCCGCCACGCCCCCTTGCAGGAAGGCCCGCACGTGTTCCGCTCCGGCGCCACCGGTATCGCCGACGCGTCCTCGACGCTCTCCACTCCGACACCGGCGCCCAGCCCGACCGCGCCGCAGCTGCCGCAGCTGGACCTGAGAATCCCGACCAGCGCGCAGGAGGTCAGCGACACCACCAAGCAGGCCGCCAGCTGGTTCGACACGCACTGGCAGGGCTGGCTGGCCGGCGGGGTGCGGATCGTCTTCATCGTGCTGCTGGCACTGGTGCTGCGCGCCGTGGTGCGCAAGCTGATCACCCAGCTGATCACGCGGATGGCGCGCTCGCACGACCACCACGAGGAGAGCCGGCTCGGCGGGCTGCTGGCCAACACCGGGGTGGTGAACCCGGAGCGGCGCCAGCAGCGGTCGGAGGCGATCGGCTCGGTGCTGCGCAGCGTGGCGTCGTTCTCCATCCTGGGCACGGCCGCGCTGATGGTGCTGTCCGCACTGGGCGTGAACCTGGCGCCGCTGCTGGCCAGCGCCGGTGTGGCCGGTGTGGCGATCGGTTTCGGCGCCCGCAACCTGGTGACGGACTTCCTCTCCGGGGTCTTCATGATCATGGAGGACCAGTACGGCGTCGGCGACGAGATCGACACCGGGGTGGCCGCCGGCACGGTGCTGGAGGTCGGCCTGCGGGTGACCAAGCTGCGCGGGGCCAACGGCGAGATCTGGTACATCCGCAACGGCGAGGTGAAGCGGATCGCCAACATGAGCCAGGGCTGGTCGACCGCCTCGGTGGACGTGCAGGTCGGGTACAAGGAGGACCTGCTGCGGGTCGAGGACCTGATCCAGGAGACGGCCGAGGCGCTGTCCAAGGAGTCGCCGTACGACGAGCTGGTCTGGGCACCGGTGTCGATCCTGGGCGTGGAGTCGGTCGCGGCGGACTCGGTGATGGTGCGGATCGAGGCGCGGACCGCGCCGGGCAAGGCGCCGGCCGTGTCCCGGGCGCTGCGCCAGCGCCTGAAGACGGCCTTCGACCAGGCCGGGATCAAGGTCAAGGAGGAGGCCGCGCCGGTGGCCGCCGCGGCGACGGCGGCCCCGGCCACCGGGGTGGTGATCTCCCCCGCGACCGAGCCGGCGCCGCCGTCCGCGCTGTCCGACCCGACCTCGCCCCGGTACCGGGCGACCGAACCGATACCGGCGCCGAGGCCGGCCGACGACCTGTGGCTTTTACACATATCCGATCCCCCGAGAATACCCACCCACGGGGGGTGGGGGGGGGGGGGTGTGAGA
>NZ_JBHWIO010000036.1:12690-78508 GCF_042732075.1 Kitasatospora sp. NPDC059812 | reverse complement strand
CGCGGCGTGGGGCCGGCGCGCCAGCGCGGGGGGGGCGGGGGGGGGGCGCGGGGCGGGGCCCCCCCCCCCCCCGGCCCCCCCGCCCGCCCCCCCGGGGGGGGGGCCCGCCGGCGTTTCCCGGGCCGGGCGGGATCGGGGCCTGGCCGGCTCAGACCAGGGCGAAGAGCGCGCGCGGGGCAGCCGGGCGGGCGTTGGCGGCGGCCAGGTCGGCGAGCATGGTCTCGCTCTCCCGGGCGGCGCGCAGGACGGCCGGGTCGAGGTCGACGACGACGAGTTCGCGCCGGTCCTCGCCCGCCTCGGCGAGCAGCCGGCCGTCCGGGGCCCACACCGCGCTGCCACCGCAGGTGTGCCAACCGCCGGTGTGGCCGATGTGGTTGGCGAGCACCGTGTAGAGGGTGTTGTCGAGCGCGCGGGCGGGGAACCAGGTGCGGGACTCGTGGTGGCCGTGGCCGACGCTGAACAGCGCGCCGACCAGGTAGGCGTGGCAGCCGTCGAGTGCGGCGGCGCGGGCGTGCTCGGGGAAGCCCGAGTCGTAGCAGACGCCGAGGCCGAGCCGCCAGCCGTCCAGCTCCAGGGTGCAACCGGCCGCCCCGGGACGGTAGTAGTCGCGTTCGGCCTTGAACAGGTGCTGCTTGTCGTAGCGGGTGACGAGGCCGCCGTCCGGGCCGAGGACGAAGGCGGAGACCCGCAGCTCGTCGCCCACCTGCGCGGCGGCGCCGACGATCGCGGCGGTGCCGGTCTCGCGGCAGGCCTCGGCGATCGGCGCGAGGCGCGGATCGCCGGGCTGGACGGCGCACTTGAGCGGGTCGGTGCGGATCAGCTCGGGCTCGTAGCCGGAGAGGAACTTCTCGGCGAACAGCACCAGGCGGGCGCCGGCCGCGGCGGCCTCGCGGACCAACTCGGCGGCCTGGGCGGCGTTGGCGGGTATGTCGCCGGCCACGGCCTGGGCCTGGACGGTGGCGATCCGCAGTGGGCGCTCGGGGTGACGGAGGGCGGCGGCGGGGGCCGGGGCGGGAGACATGGCCGTCACGCTAGCGGACGGCTTCGGGCAGCCCCGGGCGGCCCTGGACCGGCCCTGGGCGGCCCCGGACGGCCCCGGCGACCGTACGCGGATGTCGGTGGTCTCAGTGGACGGCCTCGTCCGGGTGGTCGGTGGCGGCGTCGCCCAGTGGATCGGTGCCGCGCGGCGACCGGACCGACGGCACGGTGATCCGCTGGACCCTCGGCCGGGTACGCCAGTTGACCCGCCGTACGTCGCGGGCCAGCGCGCCCGGTCGCCAGAGTTCGACGACGGCGGTCACGGCGCCCAGCACGAACCCGGCGGCCAGCCAGCCGGCGACCACGTCGCTCGGCCAGTGGACCCCGAGGGCGATCCTGGTCCAGCCGATGGTCAGCACCGTCGCCGCCGCCACCGCGCAGGCGGCGATCCGTCCGCGTCGACGGACCCGGTACCAGACCAGGCCGACCAGCACCGCGCAGGTGATCGCCGAGGCCATGGCGTGCCCGGAGGGGAAGGCCGGGCCGCCGGCGTGCGAGACCGGGTCGGCGAAGGAGGGGCGTTGGCGGCCGACGGCCAGCTTCAGCGCCCACTGGCCGCCCCAGCCGACCAGGGTCTGGGCGGCCACCCAGCCGGCCAGGACCCGGGCGCCGATCAGCCACAGCCAGACGGCCGCGATGCCGAGCAGGGTGCGCATCGTGACCGTGCCGCCGATGTCGGAGAGCGTCTGCACCGAGGCGGTCCAGATCCGGTGCTGCCGGGCGAAGGTGTGCAGTTCGCCGATCCAGCTCTGGTCGAGCTGTTCCAGCGGATGCCAGTGCCGGGTCACCAGGGCGGCCAGGAGGCCGAACAGCGCGGCACAGACCACCGCGAGCGCCGAATCCCGCAGGAGGCGGCGGTGACGCGCAGTGACGGTGGTCGAGCTGTTGGTCAGGTGCATGGCTGACACCTTCCCAGTGTCCCGGGCCGATCAGGACCACGGGTGATAGCGATTCGGCATCGTTTGTGGGGAGAACCTGCGTACGCCGGGGGCGGGCGCCGGCGGAAGGCGCCGGCGGAAGGCGGGGGCGCGCGGGAACGCGCGTGCCCGTTCGCGGGTTTCACCCTGTACGGCGGCCGGCGGGGCGGCGGGCGCGTGTGCGGGGCGTGACGGAAGCGCTCGGAAGCAGTTGCGGAAACGGCACCTAAGGTGCTCGACCGGTCACCCGGTGTCCATAACCGGGGTGAAAACCGGCAGCATACTGCATCGCGGGGAAGAATCTGAGTAACTTGGGAATGTTGTCCGGATTCTGTTCGTTGGATCGTTACGTGTGAGCCCCGCGGGGCCCCCATTTCTTGCCCTCTCGGGGGGCAGGCAGGCAGACCTCGGCAATTCCAGCAAAGGGAGCAAGCATGGCCACCCGTGCCGTCGTTCGCGACAGGGCCGACCGGACTCGCGCGGCCCGCCCGACCAACCTTGAGGCCGACCGCGACCTGGTCGGCATGTACCTCGACGAGATCGCCAGGACACCCCTGCTCGATGCCGCCGAGGAGGTCGAGCTCTCACTGCGGATCGAGGCCGGCGTGTACGCCCAGCACCTGCTGGAGCAGGGCGTGTTCCCCGACGGCGTGAAGCGCGAGGAACTGGAGGCGATAGCCGAGGACGCCGAGCGCGCCAAGGACGTCTTCATCCGCTCGAACCTCCGGCTCGTGGTGGCGGTCGCCCGCCGGTACCCGCGCAGCGGCCTTCCGCTGCTGGACCTCATCCAGGAGGGCAACGCCGGCCTGGTGCGCGCCGTCGAGAAGTTCGACTACGCCAAGGGTTTCAAGTTCTCCACCTATGCCACCTGGTGGATCCGGCAGGCGATCACCCGGTCGATCGCCGACCAGTCCCGCACCATCCGGCTGCCCGTGCACCTGGTCGAGGAGCTGGGGCGGATCCGGCGGGTGCAGCGGGAGAAGTCCAAGGAGCTGGGCCGGGAGGCCGAGCCGGCCGAGATCGCGGCCGAGCTGGACACCACCGAGGCCCGGATCAAGGACGTGCTGGATTGGGCCCGCGACCCGGTCAGCCTCAACATGGCGGTCGACGACGAGGGCGAGACCCAGTTCGGCGACCTGGTCGAGGACACCGGGGCGACGTCCCCCGAGGACGCCGTGATGGTCATGCTCCGCCGCGAGGAGCTGGACGGCCTGATCGGGCGGCTGGACGACCGCACGGCCTCGATCATCCGCTCCCGCTACGGGATGGAGGACGGCCGCGAGCGCACCCTCACCGAGGTGGGCAAGCAGCACGGCCTCACCCGCGAGCGGATCCGCCAGATCGAGAAGCACGCGCTGGCCGAGCTGAAGAAGATCGCCGACCACGCGGGCTTCGAGGCCGCCTGAGAACCCGAGCAACTGCCTGCGGCTCCATCCCCGCCCCGGGCCCTGGTGCGGAGCACTCCGCACCAGGGCCCGGGGTGTTTCGCGGGGCTCTTAGGCTGGAGGGACAGGACGATCCGGACGGCAGTCGACGGGAAGCGGAAGTGAGCAGGGTGAGCGAGCAGGGGCAGGCGCGGGAGCAGGAGCAGGGACAGGGGGAGCAGCAGGGACGGGAGGAGCGGCCGGCGGCGCCGAAGGCCCGGCTGGTCTTCCGGGACCCTCTGGACCAGCAGTCCCGGGACGACACCGACACCGGCTGGGGTGAGCGCCCCGGGGCGGGGGAGAGCGGTGGGCGGGGGCTGGACTGGTACCTGAGCCAGCGCCCGCCGCACCACGGGGACTGAGGCGCGGCGCTCAGCGCTGCGGGGCGACCAGCGCGTCGCGGATCTCGGTGAGCAGTTGGACCTCCTTGGCCTCGGCCTCCGCCATCGTCTCGGCGGTGCTCTTCCGCCTGGCGGCCAGCCTGTTCATGGGCACGATCAGGACGAAGTAGACGACGGCCGCCGTGATCAGGAACTGCAGCAGGGCGCTGAGCACCGATCCCCACAGGATGAGGATCCCGGACGTGACCTCGCCGGTGGCGTTCAGCTCGCAGGGCCCCTTGAGGCAGGAACTGTAGGACGCCAGGTCCTTCGTTCCGAAGACGCCGACGATCGGATTGATGACGCCCTTGACGAAGGCGTTGACGATGTTGGTGAAGGCCGCGCCGATGACGACGGCGACGGCGAATTCGACGACGTTTCCACGCAGCAGGAATTGCTTGAAGCCTTTCATGCCGCCGTGAACGACGAAGTCGTTGCCCGGTTACGGGTGATCTTCCGTCGGACCGGATTGACAACCCGTCCGGCCCACCGGGCCGCCCGGCGGCGACGGCAGCCCGGCCCGTGCGGGCCCGACCGCGAGCGCCGCGGCCACCGCGAGCAGCACCAGCGCGGGCACCCCGGCCCGGCGTCGTACGGCGTGCCGCCAGCGGTGCCACCCGCCGGCCCCGCGCCGGATCGGCGGGAAGCGCGGCACCTCCCGCCGGGGCGGTACGGCGGGTGCGGGCAGCGGTACGGAGAGGCTCATGGTCGTCATGGTCACCACCGAGGTCGTGGGGGGCCGCCCCTGTGCGGGCCGGTCGTTCTCCGGCGACCCCTACGATGTGCGCCGCGCGCCGCCCCGGAAAGCCGTTATCCGCAGCCTGTGGACAACTCGGGCCCTGTGGATGAATTCGTACACCCGCACGAGTGCATCCGGCCCGCCGGGGCTGACGAACCGGGGCGGCGAGTGGTGACAGCGAGCAGGGACGACGAAGGCCCGCCGCCCCGCGGAGAACGCGGGGTGGCGGGCCTTGTCGATGCGCTGTGTGCGTCCGGCGCCGAGGTCAGCTCGCGGCCGGGGCCGGGCTGGAGGAGCTGGAAGAGCTCGAAGAACCGGAGGACGAGGACGTCGACGACGTCGAGGACGACGCCGGGGTCGAGCCGGACGACGCCGCCGAGGAGCTACCGGAGGAGCCTGCGCCCACCGTGCTGCTGGAGGACGAGCGGCTGTCGGTGCGGTAGAAGCCCGAGCCCTTGAACACGACGCCCACGGCCGAGAAGACCTTGCGGAGCCGTCCCTGGCAGTCGGGGCACGTGGTCAGCGCCTCGTCGGTGAACTTCTGCACCGCCTCCAGGCCGTTGCCGCACTCGGTGCACTGGTACTGGTACGTGGGCACTTGTCTTCCTCCTGGCACTCTCGCCTGATGAGTGCTAACGATGGTCAATGATGCGGCATTCCGCTGAATCAGTCCAGCGACTCCGATGTGAGATGAGCCGTGGCCGAGCCGCGCACACTTCTCCACCGCGGATCCGCGCGGCTTCCACCGCGCGCCGCCCACGGCTTCGCGCGGTGCGCCACCGCGTGCCCGCTCAGCCCTTGGCCGCGCCCACCAGCTGCGCCGCGGCGCCGAGCTCCGGTGCGGCCGCGACGACCTGACCAGGCCCGCTCGGCGCGGTCAGCAGGTGCCGCAGCGACACCAGCGCGATCAGGCCCAGGCCGGCGCCGGCCACCGGCACCAGGAACCCGCTGGACGGCCCGTGGCCGTCGATCAGCTGCCCGGCGATCATCTGGCCGACCGCCAGGCCGAGGCCGATGGCGCCGGTCAGCCAGGTGAACGCCTCGGTCTTGGCGCCGTCCGCGACGAGGGTCTCGACCAGGGTGTAGCCGCTGATCAGGGTCGGCGCGATGGCCAGGCCGCAGACCAGTCCGGCGGCGGCGAGCGCGACCAGGTTGGGCATCGCCCACAGCGTGGAGCAGCCCAGCACCAGCAGGGCGTAGCTCATGACCATCCGCTGCTGCACGGACCGCCGCCAGGCGATCACGCCGTACAGCACGCCGGCCACCATCGAGCCGCCGGCGAAGATCCCGTACACGGTGCCGGCGGCGCCGTGCTGCCCGACCGAGTCGGCGAAGGCGTTCACCGAGACCTGCATGCCGCCGAACACGGCGCCCACCCCGAGGAAGGCCCCGGCCAGCAGCCGGACGCCGGGGGAGGCGAGCGCGGAGGCGCGTCGCACGCCGGGCTGGGGCAGTGCCCGGGCGGGCGCGGTGCGCCGCTGGGCGGCGAAGGCCAGGCCGCCGACGAGGGTCAGCGTGGCCTCGGCGATCAGCCCGGCCGAGGGGCTGACCGTGGTGGCGACGGCGGTGGCCAGGATCGGGCCGATCACGAAGGTGAACTCGTCCGTCACGGACTCGAAGGCGAACGCGGTGCCCACCTTGGCCGCGGACGAGGCGGACGCGCCGTCCGCGGTGAACTCGGCGATCCAGCGGGCCCGGACCATGGCGCCGATCTGCGGAACGCTCGCGCCGGCCGGGACGGCGGCCAGGAACAGGCTCCAGGCCGGTGCGTGGCCGAGCGCCAGCGCGATCAGCGCGCCGACCGAGGCCGCGTGCACCACGACGGTCGGGACGAGGACGGCGGTCTGGCCGTACCGGTCGGCGAGCCGGCCGGTCTGCGGGCCGATCAGGGCCTGGGCGACGGCGGCGACGGCCGCGACGGTGCTCGCGGTGCCGTACGAGCCGTGGGTGTCCTTGACGAGCAGCAGGATGCCCATGCTGAGCATCGCGTACGGCAGCCGCGCGAGGAATGCCGGTGCCAGGAACGTCCAGGCGCCGGGCGTGCGCAGCAGTGCGCCGTACCCGACCCGCACGGGGGCGGGGGCGTCGACGGCATCGGCGGTGCCGTCGGCGGGGGTGGCGTTGGCGGTGTCACGCGGGGGCGCGGTGTCCGCGGGGTCGTCGACCGTTCGGCGGGCCGTCACGGTCGGTCCTTCCTGCTGCCTGGTAGCGCGGCAGGGCATGGGGTGGCCCCGACGGCGCCGAGAGTCGTCCTCTCGCGCGTCGACCGGGGTAGATACCGGGCCGGACCGGCGTGGTGGCCGAGGTCCGGACCGCGGCCGCCGAACGGTCGCGCCAACTCTGCTTCAGGCAGATGCTGGGTGTGATCTGACCATCATACATATACGCGCGTAGATGTCGCGCGCATCCCCAGACTACAAGGCACGTCCAAAACTGTCCTGCCCATCGAAGGTGAACAGCGGGTGAGACCTTCCGGTCTTCCGGTCACCACCCGCCGCCCACCCGCCGCCCACCCGCCGCCCACCCGCCGGGCTCACCGCCCGTGCAGCCACCCCGCGAGCTTGCCGCCCTTGTCCACGGCCCGCAGCCGCCGCTCGGCCGCCTCGCCGACCTCGTCGGTGGTGACCACCAGCAGCTCGTCCCCGCCGCGCAGCACCGTCGCCTTGTCCGGCACGAAGGAGCTGCCCTCCCGCACCACCAGGGTGACGGCGGCCCCCTTGGGCAGCCGCAGCTCGCTGACCTCCACGCCGGACATCCGGGAGCCGGGGGAGAGCGCGACCGACAGCAGGTGCCCGTGCAGCTTCTCCAGCGGGGCGGACTCGATGTCCAGGTCCTGGCCCATCGAGCCCTCGCCGATCCGCAGCTGCTTGGCCACCCAGGGCAGGGTCGGGCCCTGGAGCAGGGTGAAGACGACGACCAGGATGAAGACGATGTTGAAGACGTCCTGGGCCTTCGGCGCGCCCGACACCAGCGGGATGGTCGCCAGCACGATGGGCACCGCCCCGCGCAGTCCGGCCCAGCTGAGCAGCGCCTGCTCCCGGCCCGGAACCTTGAACGGGGTCAGCGTCACCACCACGGACAGCGGCCGGGCCAGGAAGACCAGCACGCCGCCGATCACCAGCGCGGGGACCACCGCGGAGCCCATGGTCTCGGGCGTGCAGAGCAGGCCGAGCAGCACGAACATGCCGATCTGCCCGATCCAGGCCAGGCCGTCGGCGAAGCCCCGGACGGCCGGGCCGTGCGGCAGCTTGGCGTTGCCGAGGATCACCGCGCAGATGTAGACGGCGAGGAAGCCGGAGCCGTGCAGCAGTGCGCCGCCCGCGTAGGCGAGCACGGTCAGCGCCATCACGGCGATCGGGTACAGGCCGGAGGAGGGCAGCGCGACGTGCTTGATCCCGTACGCGCCGAGCTTGCCGACCGCGAAGCCGACCGCCGCGCCGATCGCCAGCTCGGCGATGATCGTGCCGACCAGGACGTACCAGGAGTCCAGCTCGCCGGTGGTGGCGAAGGCGACGACCAGGATGACCACGGGCGCGTCGTTGAAGCCGGACTCGGCCTCCAGCAGGCCGGTGAGCCGGTGCGGCAGCGGGACCATGCGCAGGACGGAGAAGACGGCGGCGGCGTCGGTGGAGGAGACGATCGCGCCGAGCAGCATCGAGGTCCGCCAGTCCAGGCCGACCAGCCAGTGCGCGCCGGCCGCGGTGACGAACACGCTGACCCCGACGCCGACGGTGGCGAGCACGGTGGCGGCCGGCATCACGGGTCTGACCTCGCGCCAGCTGGTCTTGAGGCCGCCCTCGGCGAGGATCACCACGAGGGCCGCGTAGCCGAGCACCTGGGTCAGCTCGGCGTTGTTGAAGGAGACGCCGATGCCGTTCTGGCCCAGGGCGACGCCGATCCCGAGGTAGATCAGCAGGCTCGGTAGCCCTGAGCGGGTGGATATCCGCACGGCGACCACCGCGACCAGCAGGATCACGGAGAACTCGAGGAGGAGCTGGTTCAGGTGGTCGATGTTCACGCAGTGGCACCTCGTGCAGGCAGGGGCGGGCGGGGTGTCTGGTGGTGCTGGAGGGTGCGACCCGTTAAGAAGGCGTCAATGCTCCTGTTGCGGATCGTTACTCAGTCTAACATTTTGCCATATCTTTAGTTTCTTTTCCTCCCCGGGCCCCCGACCGCCGCCTCCAGGCCTCCTCGTTGACCTCCTCCGATCCCACGGTGAGCGTCCCCCGTGCACGCCGCTCGGCCGACTCGGCCTAATGTGGTGCCCTGTCACGGCCCCCGGCCCTGGACACGCCCGCCCGCCCCGAAGTCAGGACCGCAAGGACCCAGATGCCCCGCTCGAAGAAGTTCCGGCGCGCCCGTCTGATCGTGATCGTGCTGGTCGTGCTGCTGGTGGCCGGCGTCGGCTACGGCGGCTACCGCGGGGTCACCGCGGTCCGCGCGTCCTTCCCGGAGGTCGACGGCACCGTCAAGGTGGCGGGCATGAGCGCGCCGGTCGACGTCAAGCGGGACGCCAACGGCATCCCGCAGCTCTACGCCGACACCAACGAGGACCTCTTCCGCGCCCAGGGCTACGTCCAGGCGCAGGACCGCTTCTGGGAGATGGACGTCCGGCGGCACATCACCGCCGGCCGGCTGTCCGAGATGTTCGGCGACGGCCAGGTCGACACCGACGCCTTCATCCGCACCATGGGCTGGCGGCAGGTGGCACAGAAGGAGTTCGACACCAAGCTGTCGGCCGACACCAAGAAGAACCTCCAGGCCTACGCGGACGGCGTGAACGCCTGGCTCGGCGAGCACCCCGGCGGCGAGAAGGCCTCGCTGGAGTACGCCCTGCTCGGCGCCGTCAACGGCGACTACCAGCCCGAGCAGTGGAGCCCGGTCGACTCGGTGGCCTGGCTCAAGGCGATGGCCTGGAACCTCTCCGGGAACCTCCAGGAGGAGATCGACCGCTCGCTGCTGGCCCAGGACTTCGGTCCGGACAAGATCGCCGAGCTGTACCCCGACTACCCGTACACCCGCAACGGCACGATCGTGAAGACCGGCACGGTGGCCGGCGACAACTACCGCCCCGCCGACGGCTCGCCCCCGTCCGGCGGCGGCACCGCCACCACCCAGGGCGCGGCCACCACCAAGGCGCTGCTCCAGGGCCTCACCGACCGGATCGACGGCATGCCGCAGCTGCTCGGCCGCCCCGGCCAGGGCATCGGCTCCAACTCCTGGGTCGTCGCCGGCACCCACACCACCACCGGCAAGCCGCTGCTGGCCAACGACCCGCACCTCGGCCCCGGCCTGCCCTCGGTCTGGTACCAGATGGGCCTGCACTGCCGCACCAGCTCGCCGGCCTGCCAGTACGACGTCTCCGGCTTCAGCTTCGCCGGCATGCCCGGCGTGATAATCGGCCACAACAAGGACGTCGCCTGGGGCTTCACCAACCTCGGCGCCGACGTGACCGACCTCTACCTGGAGAAGGTCACCGGCCCGGACACCTACCAGGTCGACGGCAAGGACGTGAAGTTCGACCTCCGCAAGGAGACCATCAAGGTCGCCGGCGGCGAGGACCGCACAATCACCGTCCGCACCACCCAGACCGGCGCCCCGCTCATCTCCGACCAGAGCACCGAGCAGCAGAACGTCGGCAAGTACGCCCCCAACGGCAGCGCCGCCCCCGACCGCGGCACCGGCGGCTACGGCGTCGCCCTGCAGTGGACGGCGCTGAACCCCGGCAAGACCATGGACGCGGTGTTCGAGCTGGACCGGGCCCGCAACTGGGACGAGTTCCGGGCCGCCGCCAAGGACTTCGCCGTCCCCGCGCAGAACCTCGTCTACGCCGACGCCAAGCACATCGGCTACCAGGCCCCCGGCGACATCCCGGTCCGCGGCAAGGGCGACGGCAGCTACCCGGCCCCGGGCTGGGACTCCACGTACCAGTGGAAGGGCTCGATCCCCTTCACCGCCCTGCCGTACAGCCTGGACCCGTCCGCGGGCTACATCGTCACCGCCAACCAGGCCGTGGTGGACCCGAGCTACAAGTACTCGCTCACCAAGGACTGGGAGTACGGCACCCGGGCCAAGGAGATCACCGACCAGATCGAGGGCCTGCTCAAGAACAACGGCAAGATCTCGCCGGACGACATGCAGACCATGCAGCTGGACAACACCAGCATCATGGCCAAGACGCTCGTCCCGCTGCTGCTCAAGCAGCAGATCGACGACCCGTACGTGCGCGAGGCCCAGGACCTGCTGAAGGACTGGAACTACCACCAGGACGCCGACTCGGCCGCCGCCGCCTACTACAACGGCGTCTGGCGCCAGCTGCTCAGCCTCGCCTTCGGCCAGAAGTTCCCGGCCGACCTGCGGGCCAAGGGCAACTGCCTGCTGGTCCGCCAGCAGGACGACCCGACCAGGCCGGACAGCTCCAGCAAGATCGTCACCGAGTGCGGCACCCGCGACCCGGGCAAGGCCCAGCCGGACGGCGGTGACCGCTGGACCGAGGTGGTCCGGCAGCAGCTGGACAAGCCGGACAGCTCCTGGTGGACGTACATCGACTCCCAGCACAAGGAGCAGAAGGGCCTGGACAACCTGCTCAAGGAGGCGATGAAGGACGCCCGGCAGGACCTCACCTCGCTGCTCAGCAAGGACATCTCCACCTGGAGCTGGGGCCGCCTGCACAAGCTGACCCTGCGCGAGCAGACCCTCGGCACCGACGACTCCTCGATCGCCTCCGGCGTGGTCCACCGGCTGCTCAACCGCGGCCCGTACCGGCTCTCCGGCGGCTCCGCGGCCGTCGACGCGGCCGGCTGGAACGCGGCGGCCGGCTACCAGGTGGACTGGATCCCGTCGATGCGGATGGTGATCGACCTGAGCGACCTCGACTCCTCGCGCTGGATCAACGTCGGCGGCGCCTCCGGCCACGCCTTCCACGACAACTACAACGACCAGACCGACCTCTGGCTCAAGGGCAAGCTGCTGACCTGGGCCTACACGCCGGACGCGGTCGAGAAGGCCACCAAGCACAAGCTGGTGCTCACCAACGGCTGACCCCGCACGAACCCGCACGACCCGCACGACCCCGGCGGGGGGGGCCCCCCCCGCCGCACGGGACTACAGCTCGTGCACCCGCCCGTCCCGGACCTCGATCCGCCGGTTCACCGTGACGGTGTCCAGCATCCGCCGGTCGTGGGTGACCAGCAGCAGGGTCCCGGTGTACGAGCCGAGCGCCGCCTCCAGCTGCTCGATCGCGGGCAGGTCCAGGTGGTTGGTGGGCTCGTCCAGCACCAGCAGGTTGACCCCGCGCGCCTGGAGCAGCGCCAGCGCGGCCCGGGTGCGCTCACCGGGGGAGAGGGTGCCGGCCGGGCGCTTCACGTGCACCGCCTTGAGGCCGAACTTGGCCAGCAGGGTGCGCACCTCCTCCGGCGTGAACTCCGGGACGGCGGCGGCGAAGGCGTCCGCCAGCGGCTCGCCGCCGAGGAACAGCCCGCGCGCCTGGTCCACCTCGCCGACCACCACGCCGGAGCCCAACGAGGCACTGCCGCCGTCGAGTTCGAGCCGGCCGAGCAGGGCGGCCAGCAGCGTCGACTTGCCCGCGCCGTTGGCGCCGGTGATGGCGACCCGGTCCGCCCAGTCGATCTGGAGGTCCACCGGGCCGAAGGCGAAGTCGCCGCGGCGGGCGACGGCCGCGCGCAGGGTGGCGACCACCGAGCCGGAGCGCGGCGCGGTGGCGATCTCCATCCGCAGCTCCCACTCCTTGCGCGGCTCCTCGACCACGTCCAGCCGCTCGATCATCCGCTGGGTCTGCCGGGCCTTGGAGGCCTGCTTCTCGGTGGACTCGGCGCGCTGCGCCTTTCCGATCTTGTCGTTGTCGGAGGACTTGCGGCGGGCGTTGCGCACGCCGTGCTCCATCCAGCCGCGCTGCATCCGGGCCCGGGCCTCCAGCCCGGACTTGGTGTCGGCGTACTCGTCGTACTCCTCGCGGGCGTGCCGGCGGGCCACCGCGCGCTCCTCCAGGTACGCCTCGTAGCCGCCGCCGTACAGGTTGACCTGCTGCTGGTGCAGGTCCAGCTCCAGCACCTTGGTGACGGTGCGGGCCAGGAACTCGCGGTCGTGGCTGATCAGCACGGTGCCCGCGCGCAGGCCCTTGACGAAGGCCTCCAGCCGCTCCAGGCCGTCGAGGTCGAGGTCGTTGGTGGGCTCGTCGAGCAGGAAGACGTCGTAGCGGGAGAGCAGCAGCGAGGCGAGGCCGGCCCGGGCGGCCTGGCCGCCGGACAGCGCCGTCATCGGCAGGTCGAGCGAGACCTTCAGACCGAGCGAGTCGGCGACCTCCTCGGCGCGCTCCTCCAGGTCGGCGCCGCCCAGCTCCAGCCAGCGGTCCAGGCTCGCCGCGTACGCGTCGTCGGCGCCCGGGCGGCCCTCGACCAGGCCCTCGGTGGCCTCGTCCAGCGCGGTCTGCGCGGCCGCCACGCCGGTGCGGCGGGCCAGGAAGTCGCGCACCGACTCGCCCTCGCGCCGCTCCGGCTCCTGTGGCAGGTGGCCGATGTTGGCGGTCGCCGGGCTGAGCCGCAGCGAACCGCCCTCGGGGGTGTCCAGCCCGGCCAGCAGCCGCAGCAGCGTCGACTTGCCGGCGCCGTTCACGCCGACCAGGCCGATCACGTCACCGGGGGCGACGACCAGGTCCAGGCCGGAGAAGAGGGTGCGTTCGCCGTGACCGGCGGCGAGGTCCTTGACTACGAGTGTGGCGCTCATGATGAGCCCGATTGTAGGAGGAGCGGGCCGGGTGGCGGAAAAGCCCGGGGCCGCGGCGCGGCTGCCGCGGCCCCGGGGACCGGCCACGCGGGCCGGTCAGGACCTACCGGACCCGGGAGGCCACCCGGGCCTCGGCGGTGCTCCGGGCCTCAGTGGGGCTCCGGGCCTCAGTGGTGCCCCGGGGCCTCGGTGGTCACTTCGACTTCTTCGAGAAGTAGTCGAACATCCGGGCCGCCACGTCGTCCAGGTACGGGCCGGCCTCCCAGGTGCTGGCGCCGTTGCCGATCGAGGTGTCGCTGACCAGGGCCGGCTTGCCGTCCTTGGTCGCGACCCAGCCGCCGCCGCTGCTGCCGCCGGTCATGTTGCAGCCGATCATCAGCATCGCCGGGCGGCTCGGGTCGCCGGTCTTCTTCGCCGGCTTCCCGCTGTCGCAGTGGTCCAGCTCGACGCCGTCGAACGGCTTGCCGGCCGGGTAGCCGTAGGCGCTGACGCTGTTGAACTGCTCACGCGGGGCGTTGAACCAGATCGGCACGGAGCCGCCGACGGTCTCCTCCAGCGACTTGCCGTTGCCGCTCGGGTTGGCGACCTTGATGATCCCGAAGTCGTACTGGCTCCACGGGCCGCCGTGTTCCGGGTCGGCCTCGGCCGACCACTGCGGCGAGACCATGCCGGCGGTCGCGCCCCACTCGCCGTACGGCTCGGCGTCGGTCTCGTTGGCCTGCTTGCCGCCGCTCAGCAGGCCGTTGCTGTTGTAGGCCGGGGCGAAGGAGATGTTGGTGTAGTACTGGCCGCCCTTGCCGCCGTTCAGGCAGTGGCTGGCGGTCCAGACCAGGTTGCTCTTGCCGGGGTTGGCCGGGTCGGAGACGACGGTGCCGGAGCACACGTAGTCCTCGTTCCCGTCCTTGAAGAAGAGCTTGCCGTTGACGTGCAGGTTCTTCGCGAACGGGTGCTGGGTCGGCTTGGCCTCGATGACGGTGGGCAGCGCGTCGCCGGTGCTCGGGGGCTGGGCGGTGGTGGGCTGCGCCGGGGCCGGGGTGGCCGGCTTCGAGGTCGGCTGGGCCGGGGCCGCGCCGGTCGGCTGGGCCGGCGGCTGCGTCGGGTCGGGCTGCGGCTGCGGCATCGGCTTGGGCTTGGCGTTCAGGATCCGCTGCAGGGTCCAGTAGCCCTTGACCGCCGGAGTGATCACGTTCTGCTGGGCCCACTTGTCCCAGTCCTCGAACTTCCAGGTCTTCAGCTCTTCGGCGGTCGGCAGCTTGATCGGTGCTGCGCCCGGCTTGCCGGTGGCGCCGGCCGCGACCGTCGGAGCCGTGGTCCGGGCCACGACCGGGTCGCTGTTGTCCGGGCCGCACGCGGTCGCGGCCAGCACGGTCAGCGCGGCGACGGAGGCGCCCAGGACGGCACGGTTCGGCCGGTACATCGGTGACATGAGTTCAAATCCCCCTGTGAATAACCGCCATGCGACCCCTTCCTCGGGTACGGCTCCGGGGAGCCGCAGGCATGGCAGGGGAGGAGTCTGCCATGCGGATAAAGGCCTCCTTACGCACACCCCCGGACTGGGGAGGGGCCGTCACCGGATGGGCACCGGACCGGCACCCGCCCTCCTCCGGGCGCCCGGAATCCGGTCGGGCGGCCGCTTCCCGGTGCGTGTCCAGGGTGCTTCCCGGTGCGCCGAAATTCGGTTGCCCGCGTCGGGCGCCGTGCGTAGCGTGGACGGAGTCACCAGCCAGACAAGGAGAAGGCCGTTGCTCTACTGAGGTCCCGAGACACCGCCCCCGCCGCGCAGGCCCTTCGCCGCGCGGTGTGCGAGTGTGCGACCTCAGTCACGGCCCCGTGGCGAGCCCGATCCGGCTGATCCGGATCCGCCCCGCCCTCCCCCCGGCCGTACCGGTCCGTACCCGCGGTGTCTCCCCGTGTTGCTCATCGTTCCCTTCGGCAACCACCCGGGAGGCCCTCCATGGCACAACCCACCACCGCCGTCCTCTGCACCGATCTCACCTTCGAGTGGCCCGACGGCAAGCCCGTCCTGGACGGCTTCCACCTCGCCGTCGGCCCCGGCCGCACCGGCCTGATCGGGCTCAACGGCGCCGGCAAGTCCACCCTGCTGCGGCTGATCGCCGGCGAGCTGACCCCGACCGGCGGCACCGTCCGGGTCGACGGCGAACTCGGCTACCTGCCCCAGGGGTTGACGCTGGACACCACCGTGCGGGTGGACGAGGCGCTCGGCATCCGGGCCACCCGCGAGGCCCTGCACGCCATCGAGTCCGGGGACTCCGACCAGCGCCACTTCGACGCCGTCGGCGACGACTGGGACGTCGAGGAGCGCGCCCGCGCCACCCTCGACCGGCTCGGCTTGCACCGCCTCGGCCTCGACCGCACCACCGGGGAGCTCTCCGGCGGCGAGGCCGTCCTGCTGCGCCTCGCCGCCCTGCTGCTGCGCCGCCCCGACGTCCTGCTGCTCGACGAGCCCACCAACAACCTGGACCGGACGGCCCGGGAGCGGCTCTACGAGACGGTCGCTGGCTGGCACGGCGTCATGCTGATCGTCAGCCACGACCGCGAACTGCTCCAGCACGTCGACCAGATCGCCGACCTGCGGGACGGCGCGGTCACCTGGTACGGCGGCAACTTCGCCGAGTACGAGCGCACCCTCGCCGCCCAGCAGGAGACCGCCGAGCGGCTTCTGCGCAACGCCGAGGCCGACGTCGAGCGCCAGAAGCGGGACTTGACCGAGGCCCGCACCCGGCTGGACCGCAGCGCCAGCTACGGCAAGAAGCGCTCGGTCACCCGCAACGACCCGCACATCTTCGCGGGCAAGCTCAAACGCCAAGGCCAGGAGACGGCCGGGCGGCTCCAGGGCATGCACACCGAGCGGCTGGAGGAGGCCCGGCAGCGGCTCACCGCCGCCGAGGAGGCGGTGCGCGACGACGCCGAGATCCGGATCGACCTGCCGCGCACGGCCGTCCCGGTCGGGCGCACCGTGCTCACCCTGCAGAAGGTCCGGCTGCCCTACGGCACCACCGCCGACCTCGACCTGCGCGGCCCCGAGCGGATCGCCCTGGTCGGCCGCAACGGCTCCGGCAAGACCACCCTGCTGCGCACCATCGCGGGCGAACTCGCCCCGCTGGAGGGCGAGGTCAGCACCCCGGTGCCGCTGCGTCACCTGCCGCAGCGGCTCGACCTGCTGGACGACAAGCTGACCGTGGCGGAGAACGTCAAGCTGTTCGCCCCCGCCGCCGGGGACAACGCGATCCGTGCCCGGCTGGCCCGCTTCCTGTTCCGCGGCGGCCGGGCCGACCAGCCCGCCGCGACCCTCTCCGGCGGCGAGCGGTTCCGGGCCACCCTGGCCGCGCTGCTGCTGGCCGACCCGCCGCCGCAGCTGCTGCTGCTCGACGAGCCGACCAACAATCTGGACCTCGCCAGCGTCCGCCAGCTCACCCAGGCGCTCGCCGCCTACCAGGGCGCGCTGATCGTGGCCAGCCACGACGTGCCGTTCCTGCGCGGCCTGGGCCTCACCCGGTGGCTGGAGCTGGACGGCGAACTGCGGGGGGTGGATCCGATGTAGCCGGTACGGCGCGGGCGGCCGCCGCCGGGGTGGCCGGTACGGCGCGGGCTGCCTCGCCCGCGATGCGGCCGCTACTGCTCGCCGAGGACGCGGCGGGCCGTGCTCAGGGCGGAGTCCTTGAGCCCGGCCGGCTCGTCATCGGTGAACACCGGCGTGCGGATGTCCGGCGGGATGCCGGGGCCGTCGAAGGTGCTGCCGTCGGGCGTGAGGTACTTCTCGTTCGGCAGCACCACCATGAAGTCCGGCGAGAGGGTCTTGATCAGTACGTCGGAGAAGACGCCCTGGGTGTTCTCGCCGATCCGGACGACGTGCGGGGAGCGGCCCATCAGGGTCTGGGTGAAGGTCTCGGCGGCGCTGATCGACAGCGAGGAGGTGAGCAGGGCGACGGGGCCGGTGAAGTGCTCGGTGTGCGCGGGCCGCACCACGACCGGCTGCGGCCGGGTGAACTTCGTGGGGTCGGCCGGGTCGTCGCGGGCCACCTTGCGGTAGGCGACGTACGGGCGGTCGGTGAGCCGGGCGGCGATCTGCTGCCCGAGCGCGTCCGAGCCGCCGCCGTTCAGCCGGACGTCGATCACCAGGCCGTTGAGTCGGTCGGGGTCGGCGAGCAGGGCGTCCAGCGCCCGGTCGAGCTCCTTGGCCTGGGCGGCGAACCCGCCGGTCGCGTAGCCGTCGAAGCCGCTCACCCGCAGGTAGCCGAGGCCGCCCGGGAGCCGGCCCACGCCCAGCCGGCTCACCCCCTGCTCGTTGACGGCGAACTCCTGTTCAGGGCCGATCAGTTGTGCGTCGACGGCCTTGCGGGCCGCGTCCCGCAGGGCGGGCGTCGACTTCAACGAGCCGTCGCGCCGGCCGGAGTAGACGCCGGTCGGGCCGGTACCGGTCACCCGGGCCAGACCGGTGTGCGCGTCCTTGAGCGGGGTCAGCAGGTCGATGAAGATCTGCTGGAGCTGGTCGGTGGTGGTCGCCGGAGTGATCTTCGCGCGCTGCTCGTCGCGGGCCGCGTGCCAGTCGATCCCCTTGGCGGCGAAGAAGGGGTAGTTCTCCTCGAAGGTCTCCCAGAACCGGTCGAAGACCGCGAGCGGGTCGTTGGGGGCGGGCCGGGTGCACAGCGCCGGCAGCGCGTCCAGGCGGCGCAGCGCCTTGGTGCCCGTCCCGCCCTCCTCGGCGTCGATCGCCCGGCGCCCGCCCGGCTGCGGGGTGAGGGTGAGGGCGTTGTCGCCCAGGACGTACCGGACGGTGCCGTCCCGGCCGGGGGCGCCGTCCTGCGTCCCGGTGACCCACCCCGGCACGCAGCTGTGCGTCGTCACGTCGTAGGTGACCAGGCTGCTCCCGGAGACCACGGCCACCAGGCCGTACCCGTCCATCTGCCAGACCCCATGGAGGGACCTGCCCCGCCTGTCCTGGCCGTCGGCCTGTGTCGCGGCCACCCCCGGCGCCGCCACCGCGACCGTCGTCGCGAGCGCCACCGCCGTGGCCGCCACCGTCCTGCCCACTGCCGCTCTGCCCACTGCCGCCCCGCTCGCCGCAGTCCTGCTCGCCGCGGCCCTGCCCGCTGCGGTCCTGCCCACTGCCCTGCGCGTCATCTCCGGCCTCCGCCGAACCGCCCGGCCTCCCCCGCGGAACCGCTCCGCCGCCTTGCCCCTGACGCTACGGTGGCCCCCACCGCCCCGGCGTCATCCCGCGCGCCCGACCCCCGCCCGACTTGGGGGCTACCCGCGGCTGCGCCGAAACCACTCCGCGGGGGTATCGACAGCAAACCCTTTTGACGGCGGGTGAAAATCCTCCGTTGATGGTCCCAACTCCGGTGCGCTCCAGTACCATCGGCGCCATGCCTGCGCTCAACATCGAGTACACGGAGCACGAGCTCGCCGCGATCCGCGAGGCCGCCGCCGCGGACGGGAAGAGCATCAAGGCGTACATCCACGACCTGAGCGTGCGGGAGCAGCAGCGGCGGGTGTTCGTGGACCATGCGGTGGCGTTCTGGAAGTCGCACCGGGCGGAGTTCGACGCCGCGTTCCCGGAGGACGCGCCGGCGGCGTGAACGGCGCGGCGGGGGTGCGGGGATGATGCTGTTCCACGTCGACCTGCGCTGGCTGCTCGACGTGCAGGAACTGGCCTCGCCGGAGGACCTCAGCGTGCGGGACTACTCCGCGCTCCAGGCCGCCGTCGCCCGGCACCGGGTGAACACCGCGCAACTCGGCCACGACGCCGACGCCGCCTGGTGCGCGGCCACCCTGATGCACACCATCGTGCTGCTGCGCCCCTTGCCGGTGCGCAACAACCTGTACGCCTGCATGACGACGGCCGCGTACATGCACGCGGCCAAGGAGGGCGTCGACCCGCCGTACGGGGCGCTGGTCGAGCTGGCCCGCGACATCGCGGCGGGCGGGGCGGACGTGTTCGCGGCGGCCGACCGGATCCGCTCCTGGCGGATCTGAGGCCGGCCGCCGCGCGGACGGTCACCCGGGAAAGGGCGTCCCCGGAAAGCGCCTCTGTGAAAGGGCGCCCTGGGGAAGAGGCGCCCCCGGGGAGGCCGTCATCCGTGCCCGGGCATTCAGGACTTGGCGGACCTCAGCTTGCCCGCGACCAGCGTTCCCAGCCGGTCCAGCCCGACCACGGCGGCGGCCAGCACCACGAACTCGACCGTCAGCAGGGCTATCTGGCCCCAGACGTAGCCGTAGCCCTTGGTGGTGGGGTCGAAGAAGAAGTAGGGGTAGGGCGTCGGGTAGTCGTCGAACAGCGCGTTCCGGGCGAGCACGATCGCCGCGTAGCCGAGCGGGAAGGCCAGCCAGAGCGGGATGTCCTTCCAGGCCGCCGCGTTGCGCGGCTTCAGCACCAGCCAGTCGGCGATCACCATCACCGGCGTCACGTAGTGCAGGAAGAACGACGACCAGTGCGCGAGCTTGTCCGGCCCGCTGACCAGCCCGGGCAGCGGGTTGGCGCCGTGCTGGAGCAGGACGTGCGAGACCAGACCGGTGATCAGGATGTACAGGGTGGCGGCGCCGCGCAGCCGGGGTGCGGGCGCGTCCACGGTGTCGCGCTTGAGCATCCAGTACACGGCGCCGATGAAGTAGCCGAGCACGATGACGTTGCTCTGCACGGTGAAGAACACCAGCGGCGCGGTTCCGAGGGTCAGGCCGAGGCCCGCCGAGAGCACGATGCCCATGCGCCACCACAGCGCGGGGCGGGTCCGGACTGTCATGCGGCCACCAGTTCGTTTCAGGCGATACGGGAGGTACCGGACGGCTAAGGGGGAACGCCGCACTCTACTCGCAGGTAGCAGCGGGACGGAAGAAACGGTCCTGCTCAGGGCGGTGGCCAGGTCGGCCGCCCGGCTCAGGCCATCCGGTGGATCAGCCGGTCCTCGTCGTCGGTGCGGCCGTCCGGGTCCGGCAGCAGCCCGAGCCGCTCGGCGAGCCGGCGGGACGGCACGTTGTCCGGGTGGATCAGGGCGACCACCGGCACGCCGGGGAAGCGCGGCAGCGCCTCCGCCATCGCCGCCCGGGCCGCCTCGGCGGCGTAGCCCAGGCCCCAGGCGGACGGCCGGAAGCGGTAGTAGAGGTTGAACACCCGCTCGCCGTCCAGCGTGTGCAGGTAGAGCCCGGAGAACCCGATGACCACCTCCGGCTCCTCCCGGGTGGACACGGTGCAGTACCCCACCCCGTCCCGCGCCCAGTCGGCGACGAAGCCGTCCAGCATCTCCCGGCTCGCCGCCCGGTCGCGGTGGGGCCCGTTGGGGTTGTACCGGTTGGTCTCCGGATCCCCGTGGATCGCGAACACCGCCTCCACGTCCCCCTCCTGGGGCCGTCCGAGCACCAGCCGCTCGGAGGCGGTGACGATCGTGCGGGTGGCGTGTCCGGTGGCGTGTCCGGTGGTGGTCATGGCGCTTCCCCCGTGTCGTTCGTAATAGGTCTACCGCACCATAGGCCATTACCCCGACAGTCGCCCGACCATTTCCGCCCACCCGCCCCGGCTACGGGATCGGCTCACGCTCGATCGCCTTGCCCCCGGCGGTGAGGAACCGGCGCAGTCGCTCGGGCGGCAGGCGGCAGGCGGCGGCGAAGTCCTCGGCGGCGGTGTTCATGGTGGGGGAGGAGGTCTTGTTACCGGCGGGTCGCTTCTCTATCATCGCGGGTGTTACAGCTTTACTGTCAAACCCAGAAGGGTTCTGCAGCCAGTGCGTGACACGAGCAGTCCGCCGGGCGCCACGGCCACCGGCCCCGGCCCGTTGGCGGGGGTGCGGGTGGTCGAGCTCGCGGGGATCGGGCCGGGGCCGTTCGCAGCGATGCTGCTGGCCGACCTGGGCGCCGACGTGGTGCGGGTGGACCGGCCGGATCCGTCGCCGCTGGGCATCGATCCGGCGTACGACGTGACCAACCGGAACAAGCGGTCGGTGCTGGTCGACCTCAAGTCCCCGGCGGGGCCCGGCCTGGTGCTGGACCTGGTCGAGCGGGCGGACCTGCTGATCGAGGGCTACCGGCCCGGGGTCGCGGAGCGGCTCGGGGTCGGGCCGCAGGACTGCCTGGCCCGCAACCCGGCGCTGGTGTACGGGCGGATGACCGGGTGGGGGCAGCAGGGGCCGCGCGCCGCCAGTGCCGGGCACGACCTCGGGTACGCGGCGGTGGCCGGGGTGCTCGGCCTGGTCGCGGGGCCGGGCGGGCCCGAGGAGGCGCCCGGCATCCCGGCCAACCTGCTGGGCGACTACGCGGGCGGCTCGCTCTACCTGGTCGTCGGCCTGCTCGCCGGGCTGCACCACGCCAGGAGCACCGGCGCCGGCCAGGTCGTCGACGCCGCGATCGTGGACGGCGCGGCGCACCTGTCCAGCATGCTGTGGGGGCTGCTCGCGGCCGGCCACTGGCAGGACCGCCGGGGCGCCAACCTGCTGGACGGCGGCGCGCCGTTCTACGCGGTCTACCGGGCGGCCGACGGCGGACACCTGGCCGTGGGGGCGCTGGAGCCGCAGTTCTACGCCGAGTTCGCCCGGCTGCTGGAACTCGGCCCGCAGGCGCCCGGGCAGTACGACCTGGCCCGCTGGCCCGAACTGCGAGCCCTGATCGCCGACCGCTTCGCCACCCGGACCAGGGCCGAGTGGGAGGCCGTCTTCGCCGGCTCCGACGCCTGCGTGGAGCCCGTACTGACGATGCGTCAGGCAGCCCGGGAGGAGCACCTGTTGGCGCGCGGCACCTACGTCGAGGCGGGCGGTGTCACCCAGCCCGCCCCCGCCCCGCGCTTCTCCGCCACCCCCGGCGTGTTGCGCCGCCCGCCGGCCCGGCCGGGTGCGGACACCGCCGAGGTGGCCCGCGACTGGGCCGTCCCGTCCCTCAACTCCGACAACTCCGATGCAGGACAAGGAGCGTAGCGTTGCAGCGCGAGATCTTCACCGAGCAGCACGAGGACTTCCGGGCCGCCGTGCGGGCCTTCCTCGCCAAGGAGGTGCTGCCGCACTACGACCGCTGGGAGAAGGCCGGCATCGTCGACCGCTCCGCCTGGCTGGCGGCCGGCCGCCAGGGCCTGCTCGGGATGGCCGTCCCCGAGGAGTACGGCGGCGGGGGCGCCCCGGACTTCCGCTACGCCGCCGTGCTGGCCGAGGAGTTCGCCCGGGCCGGCGCCTCCGGGCTGGCGATCGGCCTGCACAACGACATCATCGGCCCCTACCTCACCTCGCTCGCCACCGAGGAGCAGAAGCGCCGCTGGCTGCCCGGCTTCTGCAGCGGTGAGCTGATCACCGCGATCGCGATGACCGAGCCCGGCACCGGCTCCGACCTCCAGGGCATCCGCACCCAGGCCGTCGACCGGGGCGACCACTACCTGCTCAACGGCGCCAAGACCTTCATCTCCAACGGCATCCTCGCCGACCTGGTGGTCGTGGTCGCCCGCACCACCCCCGAGGGCGGCGCGCACGGGCTGAGCCTGCTGGTCGTCGAGCGCGGCATGCCCGGCTTCGAGCGCGGCCGCAACCTGGACAAGATCGGCCAAAAGGCCCAGGACACCGCCGAGTTGTTCTTCGAGGACGTCCGGGTGTCGAAGGCGAACCTGCTCGGCGAGCTCAACGGCGGCTTCGTCCACCTGATGCAGAACCTCGCCCAGGAGCGGCTGACCATCGCGGCCGCGGCGATCGCCGGCGCCGAGTACCTGGTCGAGATCACCACCGACTACGTCAAGCAGCGCGAGGTCTTCGGCCGCCCGCTGGCCAAGCTCCAGCACGTGCGCTTCGAGATCGCCGAACTCGCCACCGAGTGCGCCGTCACCCGGGCCTTCGTCGACCGCTGCATCACCGAGCACAACCGCTACGCGCTCACCCCGGCGGACGCCTCGATGGCCAAGTGGTGGGCCACCGAACTGCAGAAGCGCACCGCCGACCGCTGCCTCCAACTGCACGGCGGCTACGGGTACATGAGCGAGTTCCCGGTCGCCCGGGCGTTCACCGACGGCCGGATCCAGACCATCTACGGCGGCACCACCGAGATCATGAAGGAGATCGTCGGCCGGTCCGTCCTCGGCTGAGGCCTCCCGCGAACCCCCCTGCCCCGAAAGGCGTTTGACCGTGACCACCGAAGCGTACGTCTACGACGCGATCCGCACCCCGCGCGGCCGGGGCAAGGCCACCGGCTCGCTGCACGGCACCAAGCCGATCGACCTCGTCGTCGGCCTGATCCACGAACTGCGCAACCGGCACCCCGAGTTGGACCCGGCGGCGATCGACGACATCGTGCTCGGCGTGGTCAGCCCGGTCGGCGACCAGGGCTCCGACATCGCCCGGATCGCGGCCATCGCGGCCGGCCTGCCCGACACGGTGGCCGGCGTCCAGGAGAACCGCTTCTGCGCCTCCGGGCTGGAGGCCGTCAACCTGGCCGCCGCCAAGGTCCGTTCGGGCTGGGAGGACCTCATCCTGGCCGGCGGCGTCGAGTCGATGTCCCGGGTCAAGATGGCCTCCGACGGCGGCGCCTGGTTCGCGGACCCGATGACCGCGTACGAGACCAACTTCGTCCCGCAGGGCATCGGTGCCGACCTGATCGCCACCATCGAGGGCTTCTCCCGCACCGACGTGGACGCCTTCGCCGCCGAATCCCAGGCCCGCGCCGCCAAGGCGCAGGCGGACGGCCTGTTCGACCGCTCGGTGGTCCCGGTCCGCGACCGCAACGGCCTGGTCGTGCTGGAGCGCGACGAGTTCATCCGCCCCGGCACCACCGTCGAGACCCTGGCCGGCCTCAAGCCCTCCTTCGCCGGCATCGGCGAGGCCGGCGGCTTCGACGCCGTCGCCCTGCAGAAGTACCACTGGGTCGAGGAGATCGACCACGTCCACCACGCCGGCAACTCCTCCGGCATCGTCGACGGCGCCGCGCTCGTCGCCATCGGGAGCCGGGAGATCGGCGAGCGGTACGGGCTGCGCCCTCGCGCCCGGATCGTCTCCGCCGCCGTCTCCGGCTCCGAGCCCACCATCATGCTCACCGGCCCCGCCCCGGCCACCCGCAAGGCGCTCGCCAAGGCCGGGCTCAACGCCGCCGACATCGACCTGGTCGAGATCAACGAGGCCTTCGCGGCGGTCGCCCTGCGCTTCATCCGCGAACTGGGCTTCCGGCCCGAACAGGTCAACGTCAACGGCGGCGCGATCGCCCTCGGCCACCCGCTCGGCGCCACCGGCGCGATGCTGCTCGGCACCGTGATCGACGAGTTGGAGCGGCGCGACCTGCGCTACGGCCTGATCACCCTGTGCGTGGGCGGCGGCATGGGCGTCGCCACCATCGTCGAGCGCATCTGACCCACTGTCCCTCGGATCCCCTCGGAGACCCTGAACTCATGAGCGACACCACCACCATCCGCTGGGAGCAGGACCAGGACGGCGTGGTCACCCTCGTCCTCGACGACCCGACCCAGTCCGTCAACACCATGAACGAGGCCTTCACCGCCGACCTCGACGCCGTCGTCGACCGGCTGGCCGGCCTCGCCGCCGCCGACGGGCTGCGCGGCGTGATCGTCACCTCCGGGAAGAAGACCTTCTTCGCCGGGGGAGACCTCCGGCTGCTCTCCGCCGCCCGCCCCGAGGACGCCGCCGCCGTCTTCGAGAAGTCCCAGCGGATCAAGCGCGCGCTGCGCAGGCTGGAGACCCTCGGCAAGCCGGTCGTCGCCGCCGTCAACGGCAGCGCGCTCGGCGGCGGCCTGGAGATCGCCCTCGCCTGCCACCACCGGATCGCCCTGGACAACCCCGCCAGCCGGCTCGGCCTGCCCGAGGTCACCCTCGGCCTGCTGCCGGGCGGCGGCGGAGTGGTCCGCACCGTACGGCTGTTCGGCATCACCGACGCCCTGCTGAAGTTCCTCCTGGAAGGCCGCCAGTACCGCCCGGCGCAGGCCCTGGAACACGGACTCGTCCACGAACTCGTCGCCACCCCGGAGGAGTTGACCACCCGGGCACGGGCCTGGATCGAGGCCAACCCGGCCGCCGTCCAGCCCTGGGACGTCAAGGGCCACAAGATCCCCGGCGGCACCCCCGCGACCCCGGCGTTCGCCGCCAACCTGCCCGCCTTCCCGGCCAACCTGCGCAAGCAGCTGAACGGCGCGCCCTACCCGGCCCCGCGCAACATCCTGGCCGCCGCCGTGGAGAGCGCCCAGGTCGACATCGACACCGCGATGGCGATCGAGGCCCGCTACTTCACCGAGCTCGCCTGCGGACAGACCAGCAAGAACATGATCCAGGCGCTGTTCTTCGACCTCCAGGCGGTCAACTCCGGCGCCGGCCGCCCCCAGGGCGTCGAGAAGCGACTCGTCCGCAAGGTCGCCGTGCTCGGCGCCGGGATGATGGGCGCGGGCATCGCCTACACCTGCGCCAAGGCCGGCATCGAGGTCGTGCTCAAGGACGTGAGCATGGCCGCCGCCGAACGCGGCAAGGCCTACTCCGCCGGGCTGCTGGACAAGGCGATCGCCCGCGGCCGCTCCACCGAGGCCAAGCGGGACGCGCTGCTCGCCCGGATCACCCCCACCGCCGAGGCCGCGGACCTGGCCGGCTGCGACGCGGTGATCGAGGCCGTCTTCGAGAACACCGAGCTCAAGCACAAGGTGTTCCAGGAGGTCGAGGGCGTCCTCGCCCCCGACGCGCTGCTCTGCTCCAACACCTCCACCCTGCCGATCGGGCTGCTCGCCGAAGGCGTCGAGCGCACCGAGGACTTCATCGGACTGCACTTCTTCTCCCCGGTCGACAAGATGCGCCTGGTCGAGATCATCCGCGGCCCGCAGACCGGCGACGAGGCCCTCGCCCGCGCCTTCGACCTGGTCCGGCAGATCGACCGGACCCCGATCGTGGTCAACGACTCGCGCGGCTTCTTCACCTCGCGGGTCATCGGCCAGTTCCTCAACGAGGGCGTCGCCATGGTCGGCGAGGGCGTCCCCCCGGCCAGCATCGAGCAGGCCGCCGCCCAGGCCGGCTACCCCGCCAAGGTGCTCTCGCTGATGGACGAGCTCACCCTCACCCTGCCGCGCAAGATCCGCGACGAGTACCGGCGCGCGGTCGAGGCCGCCGGCGGCAGCTGGACGCCCCACCCGGCCGACGCGGTGGTCGACCGGATGGTCGACGAGTTCGGCCGCCCCGGGCGCAGCGGCGGCGCCGGCTTCTACGAGTACGGCGAGGACGGCAAGCGCGGGCGGCTCTGGCCGGGGCTGCGCGAGCACTTCGGCGAGCCGGCCGCGGACCTCCCCTTCGCGGACCTCCCCTCCGAGGGCCTCCCCTTCGAGGACCTCAAGGAGCGGATGCTGTTCAGCGAGGCGCTGGACTCGGTGCGCTGCCTGGAGGAGGGCGTGCTGACCTCGGTCGCCGACGCCAACGTGGGCTCCATCCTCGGCATCGGCTTCCCGGCCTGGACGGGCGGCGTGTTCCAGTACATCAACGGGTACGAGGGCGGCCCGGCCGGCTTCGCGGCCCGGGCCCGCGAACTCGCCGCCGCCTACGGCGAACGGTTCGCGCCGCCGGCGCTGCTGGAGCGGATCGCGGCGGAGGGGCGCACCTTCACCGACTGACCGTCAGTCCTGAGCGGGCGGGGGCCGGGTGTCGGACGGCCCCCACCCGGCTCCTCCTGCGATTCCCGGCCAGGTCCCCGCCCAGGTCTTCGCCGAGTTCCTTGCTCAGCTCCCTGCTGAGTTCCCCGCCGAGCTCCCCGTTCAGCTCCCCGCCGAGTCCTCCCGCAGTTCCTCGCCGAGTTCCTCCCGCAGCGAGCGCTGGAACGCCGTGACCAGTGCCTGCGCCACCATCGGCTGGATGTGGTCCGTCAGCGCCCTCATCAGGGCCAGCTCGTCCGGCGCCGGCTCGCTCTCCCGGTAGGGCCGCCACACCGTCTCCCGGAACAGCCGCTGCAACTCCCGGGCCGTCGCCCGGCTGTGCTCCAGCACCACCGCCCGCGCGGCCAGCAGCGTCTCCAACGGGATCGGCACGTCCAGGATCCGCACCCCCAGCGGCAGCAGGCCCGGATCCACCCGGAACAGCTCCGGATCGGCCGTCCGCTCCAACGCCCCCATCGCGACCAGGCGTTCCACCTGTTCCTCCGACAGCCCCCGCCCGGCCCGCCGCTCCAACTGCGCCCGGCCCAGTTCCTCCGCCGCCTCGGGCGTCCAGGACGCCACCAGCGCCCGGTGGATCGCCAGGTCCAGCGGCGTGCTGTCCTCCGGCAGCCGGGCCAGGTACCGCTCGATCGCGGCCAACGTCAGCCCCTGGCGCTGCAACTCCTCGATCAGCTCCAGCCGGTCCAGGTGCGCCGCCCCGTACAGCCCGACCCGGCGCGGCCCCAACTCCGGTGGTGGCAGCAGGCCCTTCGTTCCGTAGAACCGCACCGTCCGGACCGTCACCCCGGCCCGCGCCGCCAGTTCGTCGACCGTCAGCCGCACCCCGCCCCCGTCTCCCACGGCCCCGAGCTCCCCCATCTGCCGCCTCCTGCACTGGCACACTTCCACTGTGACAGCAGCAGTGTGACAGTGCCCGTCCCCCTGGTCTACCGGATGCTCCACCGGCTGCTCCACCGGCGACGGTGGCCCGCCGCACACGTGAGTCCGCCCCCGCCACTGGGGAGCGGCGGGGGCGGACTCGGGGTGCTGGTGCCTCTGGCCGGAGCCTGTTCTGGCCGGTGCTGCTTCTGGCCCGCGCTGTTTCTGGCCGGGGCCGGTTCTGGCCGGTGCTGCTTCTGTGCTGCGGCGCGACTGGTCTCGGCCTCCGGGGTGTGGGGCTACCGGGAGGCGGCTTCGGCCAGGTCGGCGTGGTGGCGGCGGGTGACCTCGGGGTGGGCCCGCGTGTAGCCCTTCCACTCGTTGAGGCCGAACTCGGCGAACAGCGGGTTGTCCGGATCCTCGGTGGCGCCGGGGGCGTGCCGGGCGAACGGGAAGTCCAGCGGCTCGATGTGGGCGTCGAGGCGGGGGTTGTAGAAGAACGGGACGGAGAAGCGCTCGCGGGCGCCGACCGGGCTGACCACGCGGTGGTTGGTGGCCTTGAGGTAGCCGTCGGTGGCCACCTCCAGCAGTTCGCCGAGGTTGACGACGAAGGCGCCCGGCATCGGCGGGACCTCCAGGAAGGTGCCGTCCGGGCGCTCGACCTGGAGGCCGCCGACGGTGTCCTGGAGCAGCAGTGTGATGAAGCCGTAGTCCTTGTGGGCGCCGACGCCCTGGCCGGCGCCGTCCGGAGCGGTGCCGGGGTAGCGGACCAGCTTGAGCCGCAGGTGGGGGTGGCCGGCGAAGGCCTCGTCGTAGAAGTCGGGGCGGGCGCCGATCGCGGTGAGGAGCTCGTGCAGCAGCCGGCGGGCGGTGTCGCTGAGGTGGTCGATCCAGCCGAGCGCGGCGGTGCGCAGCTCGGGGAGTGCCGCGGGCCACTGGTTGGGGCCCTCCAGCCACCAGTACGGGGGCTCGCCGGTGCCGGGCACGTGCGGGGGCAGCTCGGCGCCGATGTCCAGCTGGTCGCGCCAGTCCTGGCTGCCGCCGGTGCGCTCGTCGCCGGTGCGGGTGTAGCCGCGGTAGTGGGGGGAGTTGAGGTTGCTCACGGCGAGCCGGTCGGCCTCGGGGAGGTCGAAGAAGGCGCGCATCGCGTCGGTGAGCGCGGCCGTCTCCTCCGGGGTGATGCCGTGGCCGACGAGCTGGAAGAACCCGACGTCGGTGGCTGCGGCACGGAGTTCGTCGTGCAGTCGGCGGCGGTCGTCCGGGCCGCCGTCGGCGAGCGAGAGGTCGATCACCGGGAGGGAGTCGGATATGGGGGTGTACTGCTGCGACATGTGTGACATCCGCTGGTCTCGTCCCGGCCTGTCCCGGTGATCGACCGGGGGATGGCCGGAGTGGCCGCCTGGTGCGGCGGGTGCTCCGGGAGCCGGGAGGTGGAGGCGGCCGGGTGGAGGCTGCCCTTGAGGGTGGGTGGCGCGAGGTTCAGCTGGAGCGTCGACAGGACATGCTTGTCACGCGGAGCAGGTCCACGTGGCGACGGCGAACAAGGATGAGCACGTCACCAGCGTAGATGACCTTGACCGGAGCGGGCGAGCCCCCTGCAGCGGAGGGCGGTCTCTCACTTGGCGGTGGCCCTTCAAGGGGTGGGAGGGGTGGAAAGCCTTGGTGCGTCGCCCCTCTCAGCCGTTGTTGAGGTAGGCCAGCACGGCCAGGACGCGGCGGTTGTCGTCGTCGGAGGGCTGGAGGTCGAGTCGGACGAAGATCGACGCGGTGTGCTTGGCGACGGCCCGCTCGGTGATCACCAACTGCTGGGCGATCGCCGCGTTGGAGCGCCCCTCGGCCATCAGCGCCAGCACCTGCCGCTCGCGCGGGGAGAGGGTGGAGACCGGGCCGGCCGAGGAGTTGTGGGTGAGCAGCCGGCTGATCACCTCCGGGTCCATCACGGTGCCGCCCCGGGAGACCCGCTGCACCGCGTCGATGAACTGGGCGCCGTCCAGCACCCGGTCCTTCAGCAGGTAGCCGATCCCGCCGGTGCTGCCGGCCAGCAGCTCGCGCGCGTACAACTGCTCCACGAACTGCGACAGCACCAGGACGGGCAGCCCTGAGTGCGCCTGGCGGGCGGCCAGCGCCGCCCGCAGCCCCTCGTCGGTGAAGCCGGGAGGCAGTCGGACGTCGACCACGGCGATGTCCGGCCGGTCGGCGGCCACCGCGGCGAGCAGTTCGTCGCCGGTCTCGACCGCCGCGGTGACCTCCATGCCGCTGGCCTCCAGCAGCCGGGTCAGGCCATCCCGGAGGAGGAAGAGGTCTTCGGCGATGACAACGCGCACGGGATCTCCAGGTTCACAATGGTCGGGCCACCGGAGGGGCTGCTGATCGCGAGCACCCCGTCGAAGGCGGCCAGTCGGCGTTCGGTTCCGCTGAGGCCGGTCCCCCGGGACGGGTTGGCGCCACCGCGCCCGTCATCGGTGACCGATATCCGCAGCAGCCCGTCACTGTGCCCTATCTCGATCCACACGTGCGAGGCGCCGGCGTGTTTCACCACGTTGGCCAGCAGCTCGCTCACCGCGAAGTAGACGGCGGACTCCACCGGGGCGGGCGCCCGGCCGGGCAGCCCGCCGGTGAAGGTGACCGGCAGCGGGAGGTCCAGCGCGGTCGCCTCGACCGCGTCGGCCAGGCCGCGGTCGGCGAGCACCGGAGGATGGATGCCCCGGACCAGGTCGCGCAGCTCGCTCAGGGCCTTGACCGAGGACATCCGGGCCTCGACCAGCAGGGGTTGCAGGGCCTTCGGGTCGTCCTTCACCTGCTCGGCCACGGTCAGCAGCATGCCCAGGGCGACCAGCCGGGCCTGCGCCCCGTCGTGAAGGTCCCGCTCGATCCGGCGTAGCTCGGCCGCCCCGGCGTCGATGGTGTCCGCTCTGGTCCGGGCCAAATGACTGACCTGGCGGGCGAGTTCGCTCCGTCGGGACGGGCCGAGCAGGGCTCGGGCTGCCCGCTCGTGCACCCGCAGGAGCGGCGGCGCGGCCCACAGGGCGGCCAGCGGGGAGATGTAGAGCCCCATCATGTAGACGGGCCCCAGCGGGAGGAACGGCCCGTTCCGGCCGAGCACCTGGAGGGCGATCGGGGTCAGCACGACGATCACGGCGGTGATCGGGATGACGCAGCCGGAGACGAGCACCCAGAGGAGGTCCCGCCAGGTCGCCGGATCGGCCAACCAGCCGCCGGCGCGCATCCGCTGCCACGGCCCGGCGTCGACGCGGTGGTACGGCACCGGGATCGGCCGGCCGCTCCACCGGCCGACGATCCGCCGGTTCTCCGTCGCGATCCAGCGCGTGCCGAGCAGGCCGAGCACCAGCATCGCCGGTCCCAGGCAGAGCGATCCGGACCGACCGCCGGGCGGGGCGCCGCCGTAGAGATCGGTGGCCATCAGCGCGAGCGCGCCCGGCGCGAACAGGACGGCCCCGGCCGCCCGGCCGCCGCCCCCGGTGGCCCAGCAGAGCGCCCAGAGGGCGACCGGCGTCAGCGGCACCAGCAGGATCAGCGGCCCGCCCGGACCGTGGGCGAACGGCTCGGCGTCGTCGGGGCCGAGCAGGGCGGCGGCCAGCAGGACCGGCCCGGCCAGCAGCGCCATCAGCCCCGTGACGGCCAACGTGACCATGTAGAGCGCCCGCACGCCGGCCACGACGGCACCCTCCAGCTGCGCGACGGCCCTGGACACTGCGCTCGTCCTCATCCCGCGCCTCCCCTCCGGTCGGTGGCCCCGCGGCCCCGGTTGATCATCCGGCGTCAGTCTGCCGCGCCGTGACGTGCAGCGCTCTAGGTCTGCGCCCCCAATCCGGGGTATACCTGGATACACCCCCGAGAGGCCGTCCAGACGGCTGTCCGTGCCCCGCCCCGAATTCGTAGCGTCATGTCCCGTCAGCCGGGCCGGACTTCCGGTGCCGGATCTCGAACCGTGGAGGGCCCGTGAACGCGCCGATCATCCGGATCCGCGGCGTCAGCAAGACGTACGACCGATCCGACGCCGCCCACCCCGCGCTGGCCGGGCTCGACCTGGAGGTCCGGGCCGGCGAGGCGCTGGCCGTGCTCGGCCGCTCGGGCAGCGGCAAGTCCACCCTGCTGAACCTGGTCGCCGGCCTCGACCGCCCGAGCGAGGGCACCGTCGAGGTGGACGGCGTGGCCGTCCACGAGCTCGGCGAGGCCGCCCTGGCCGAGTACCGGCGGAAGCGGATCGGCATGGTGTTCCAGTTCTTCAACCTGCTGGACGACCTGAACGTCGAGGACAACGTGCTGCTCCCGGCCCAGCTCGCCGGGATGCGGCGGGAGCAGGCCCGGGCCCGGGCCGGCGAGCTGCTGGAGCGGCTCGGGGTGGCCCGGCACGCCAAGGCCTTCCCCGGTCGGCTCTCCGGCGGCGAGCGCCAACGCGTCGCGGTGGCGAGGGCCTTGATGAACCGCCCGCCGCTGCTGCTCGCCGACGAGCCGACCGGGGCGCTGGACACCGCCTCGGCCGCCGACGTCCGCGACCTGCTCCGGGGGCTCAACGCGGAGGGCCAGACGATCCTGCTGGTCACCCACGACACCGCGCTCGCCGAGGCCTGCGCCGACCGGACCATCGAGCTGCTCGACGGTCGGCTGGTGCGGGACACCGCGGCCGTGCCGGCCCCCGGCGGTGTGCGATGAGCGAGCGCTGTGCGATGAGCGAGTGGTGGGGGTGCCCCCGGCCGGAGGCCGGGGGCGAGCGGATCACGGGAGGGCGCGTGCGGGCGAACGCCCCCGCCGGGCGAAGGGAGGCGGGCGCATGAGCGTACTGGGCAAGGTGGTTCGCGCCGGGGTCGGCCGCAAGCGGGTGCAGACCCTGGTCATGGTGCTCACCACGATGGCGGCCGTGACGGCGTGCATCCTCGCCACGGGCCTGCTGGTCGCCTCCCAGGGCCCGTACCAGCGCACCTTCGCCGACCAGCGCGGCGCGCACCTCAACGTGCTGTACGACCCGGCCAGGGCGAGCCCCGCCCAACTCACCGCGACCGCGCACGCCCCCGGCGTGACGGCCTCGGCCGGCCCCTACCCGGCGCTCACCGTCCAGCCGCGCGCCGGCGACGAGCTCCGGATCCCGCCGGCCGGCAGCCTGCTCCCGCCGGTGACGCTGGTCGGCCGGGCGAAGGACGGCCCGCTGGACGGCCTGCGGATCACCATGGGTCGCTGGCTCTCCGGCCCCGGCGAGGTGGTGTTCCTGGACGGCCACTCGCCGCTGGGCGTCGGCGACAGCATGCAGTTCCCCGACCTCCCCGGGCACCCGACCCTCAAGGTCGTCGGCCTGGCCGCCTCCCCCTCCTGGAGCGCGGACGGCTGGATCGCCCCCGAACAGGTCGCCGGGCTCACCGCGCCCGGTGCGGCGCCCGCAGCCCAGTACCTCTACCGCTTCGCCCACGCCGACACCGACGCCGAGGTGGAGGCCGACCGCGCGGCGCTCGCCGCCGCAGTGCCGGGCGGCGCCCTCGCCAGGGCCACCTCGTACCGGCCGGCCCAGACGGAGGCCAACCGGACGGCCGCGACCTTCGTCCCGTTCGTGACGGCCTTCGGGGTACTCGGCCTGGCCATGTCGGTGCTGATCATCGGCGTCGTGGTCAGCGGCGCCGTCAGCGCCGCCACCCGGCGGATCGGCATCCTCAAATCGCTCGGCTTCACCCCGTCCCAGGTGGCGCGCGCCTATGTCGGCCAGGCACTGATCCCGGCCGGGGTCGGTACGGCGCTCGGCGTGCTCGGCGGGAACCTGCTGTCCGTACCCGTCCTCGGGGTGGCGCACAAGGCCCTGCGCGGCGGCCTGCTCGGCATCCCGCTCTGGGTGGACGTCGCCGTTTCGACGGTGGCCCTGGCAGCCGTGGCGGGCACCGCTCTGGTGCCCGCGCTGCGGGCCGGCCGGCTGCGTACGGTGGAGGCGCTCGCGGTCGGCCGGACGGCGCCGGGCGCCCGGCGGGCAGCCTCCCGCAACGGCCCGGGCCGGGCGGGGGCTTCCGGTCAGGCGAGTGCGTCTGGTCGGGTCGACACGTCGGGCCCGGTCGGGGCGTCGAGTCCGGCCGGGGCGTCGGGTCCGGCCGCCAGGGTCCAGCAGTTCATCGGCCGCCTACCGGTGCCGCGCGCCCTGAGCCTCGGGCTGGCGACCCCGCTCACCCGGCCGGGCCGCTCGGCGACCACGGCCGCCGCGGTGGTGCTCGGCACGGCCGGAGTCACCCTGTGCGTCGGCCTGACGCTCTCGCTCGGCTCCTTCCAGGACGGCCTCCAGGCCGGGCGCTCCGGAAAGGTCGTGGTCCAGACCCCGATCGAGAGCTCGACGAAGGCCCCCGACCACGTGGACGAGGCCGCCGCGGCCAGGGCGATCGCCGACCGCCCCGGCACCCGGGCCTGGTACAGCACCGCTCCGACGCCGGTCGCCGTGGCCGGGAACACCGGGCGCACCGCGGTGATCGCCTTCACCGGGGACGCCTCCTGGGGCGGCTACCAGCTGATCTCCGGCCGGTGGTTCCAGGGCCCCGGCGAGGTGGTCGTCGCCACCGCCTTCCTGCGCGCCAACCAGGTGCGCGTCGGCGACACCGTCACCCTCACCGACCACGGGCGCAGCACCCCGGTGCGGATCAGCGGCGAGGTCCTGACCACCAACGACCAGGTGTTCGTCGACCGGGCCGCACTGGCCCCGCTCGGCACCGCCGTCCAGGCCGACACGGTCGCCTTCCAGATCGACCTCACCCCGGGCACGGACGCGCAGGCATACGCGGACGGGCTCGACGACGCCGTCCAGCCGCTGGGCCTGAGCGCCGAAGCGGGCCGGCAGCAGATCAGCATCGTGATGCTGGCCATGAACACCCTCGCCGGGACGCTCACTCTGCTGCTGGCCGTGGTGGCCGGCCTGGGCGTGCTCAACACGGTGCTGCTGGACACCCGGGAGCGGGTGCACGACCTCGGAGTGCTCAAGGCGCTGGGCATGTCGCCCCGGCAGACGGTCGGCATGGTGCTCACCTCGGTCTGCGGCAGCGGGCTGGTGGCCGGGCTGATCGGGGTCCCGATCGGGATCCTGCTACACCACCAGGTGATGCCGGCGATGGCCCGCGCCGCCGGGGTCGGGGTGCCGGAGGCGGACCTCACCGTGTTCCACCCCTCGGTGGTGGGGCCGCTGATACTCGGCGGCCTGGTGCTGGCGCTGCTCGGCGCCCTCCTCCCCGCCGCCTGGACCGCCCGCACCCGGACGGTCACGGCGCTGCGCACCGAGTGACGGCGGGGCGAGGCGGGGCGGGCCCTCCCTGCCACCCCGACTGGGGCGGCAGAGAGGCCGGGCCCTGCCGCCCCGCCCCGCCGGTGGCTCAGGCCAGCCGCGCCTCCGCGTACGCCTCCATGGCGGCCCGCTGGTACGCGGCCAGGCCCGGGGTGATGGCCTCGTACGCGGCACTCCACTGGGCGTTCTCCGTGCAGGAGCGCGCGATCGCGCGGAACTCCTCGACGGAGACCGTCCGGAGAGAGGTGAGCGCCAGGTACTCGGCGTCGATGTGGCTCTGTACGGGCTCGGCGTCCGCCGGGTGGCCGGCCGCCAGCAGTTCCGCCAGGCGGATCATCCGCGCCGTCCGCTCGCGCTGTCCGGCCTCGACGTCGGCCTGGCTCATCGTGGCGGTGGCGCGCCGCGCCGCCTCGGCGTGCTCGGGGAAGTCCCGCAGGCTCTCCTCGACGTCGCCGGGCTCGATGCCCTCGAACAGGTTCTCCGGGCGGTTGATGCTGGTCATGGATGTGCCGTCCTTTCGGGAACGTTCCAGGTCGGCGATCGTGCGGGAGACGGTGGCGGCCAGGGTGTCCAGCCGGTCGCGCTCGGCGAGCAGCCGGTGCCGGTGGTCCCGCAGGGCCTCCAGCTCGTCCACCTGGTCGCCCAGGATCCGGGCGATCCCGGTCAGCCCGACCCCCAGCGCCCGCAGCACGAGGATCTGTTGCAGCTGGAGCAACTGCCGCTCCTCGTAGTAGCGGTGGCCGTTCGAGCCGATCCAGGCCGGGGGCAGCAGGCCGATCTCGTCGTAGTGCCGCAGGGTCCGGGCGGTCACGCCCGACATCCGGACGACTTCCGCGATCGGCCAAGCCGTTGCCATGCGCCGTCTCCCTCGTTCACGTTCGCTTGGACCAGGGCCGGTTCCTCCGGCCCTGGTCACGACGGTAGAAGCTGCCGCTGCGGCAGCTTCAAGTCCCGAGACCGTCCCGGGACCGGAACCAGTGGAGGGACTGCCCGTGTGGTCCGGTGAAGGCCACCGGCTGCTCGTCCAGAGCGAGCGCGAACAGCCCGGATCCGGCGGGTGCCGGGCGGGGGAGTCGCCGCTCGACGGCCGGCAGCACCGAGACGGCCTCGTTGGAGATCCAGTGCCCGGGCAGGCCGCGCATGGTCACCGCGAACTCCTCCCGCGCCTCCGGGGACAGGTAGGCGAGCACCGCGCTGTGGAACACCACCGGCGTGGCACCGGCAGGCACCTGCGCCACCAACTCCCGTACCGTCGCGTTGAGATCGCCGCGCACCAGGTGCGGCGGCTCGGTCCGGGCGACCTGGACGGCGCCGCGCAGCCGCTCCAGCCGGTGGGCCTGCTCGGGCCAGACCAGCGACTCCAGCCAGCGCACGTCCCCCTCGTCCCGGACGTCCAGCGGGTTGAGGTCGATCCCGGCGCGCCACACCACCTCGGGCAGCCGCTCCCGCAGCGACGCCGGCAGCGGTACCGGCCCGCGCACCGCGCACTCCAGCGTCACCGGGCTCTCATGGGCACCGAACTCGACTGCCGGGTCGCCCGCTTCGCGCACGTCGCCCACGTCGCCCACGTCGCGCACGTCGCGCACGTCGCCCACGTCGCCCACGTCGCGCACGTCGCCCACGTCAACCGTGTACCGGTACCGGTACCGGTCGGGGTAGAGACAGAGCCCCGCCGAGGCCCCCACCTCGATCAGCGCGAGCGGCTGCGGCAGCGCCGACAGCAGCGGCAGCAGGGTGGCGCACCGGCCGGCCTCGTTGGTCTGCGTCCGCCGTCGCAGCATCGTCGCCGCGACCTCGTCCCAGTGCGCCGATACCCAGGTGCGGAAGGCCGGATAGCCGGCCGTCACCGGTCCGCCGAGGTGGCGGACCGAACCGAACAGCAGGTTCGGCTGCCGCTTCGCGACCGGCAGTCCGTCCAGCAGGGCGCACAACTCTTCGTCCCCGGCGACGCGTTCGGCGAGGTCCTGGTAGCTCGCCGAGTTGCCGCGGGCCTCCCGCTCCGCGAAGGCCCGGTAGAGGTCCCCGGTAGCACTGTCCACGTTCCGTACTTCCTTTCTCTTCAGCTCTCTTCGACTCTCTTCAGCGAATTGGCGCAGCCTTGTCCGTGCCTTGTCCGTGCCTTGTCCGTGCCTTTGCCGTCCGCTGTACGGGCGCTAACCCGGCCCCCGCGAGAGTGAGATCGCACCGCCACCGCCCGGAGGCGGCCGGGCCGGTGGTACTACGGCTGCGCCGCCGCCCGCAGCGCGGAGACCAGCGCGCCGAGCACCGGCTGCCCCCAGGCGCCCTCGCGTACTGCGGCGTGCAGTGCACGGACCGGCTCCGGGCCGCGGAGCCGGCGCACGGTGACGCCCGGGTGGCGCTGGGCGAGCCCCAGGGCGGGGACCAGGGCGATGCCCAGCCCGGCTGCGACGAAGCCCTGCGCCGTCGCGTAGTCGGCGCTGTCCACCGCGATGGACGGCCCGAACCCGGCCGCGTCGCAGGCCCCCCGGACGACCTCCCGGCACGGGCCGGGCGGCTCGGCCCCCACCCAGGGCTCGTCCGCGAGCTCGGCGAGGTCCAGGACGCGCTTCGCGGCGAGCCGGTGGCCCCTGGGCAGCACCGCCCGGTACGGGTCGTCGCGCAGGTGGACCAGCCGCAGGCCGGGGTGCGCGGCGCCGTCGGACCGGACCACCACCGCGAGGTCGGCCCGGCCGTCCAGCACCTCGGTGAGCGGGTCCTCCGGGTCGGTCATGCCGAGGTCGAGCCGTACGCCCGGGTGTGTTCGGCGGAACGCGGCCACCGCCGGGGCCACCAACGCGGCGCCGGCCGTGGCGAAGTAGCGCACGGTCAGGCTGCCGCTGCGCCCGGCCCGCAGGTCGGCCAGCGCCGCGCCGGCCTCCGCGACCTGCCGCTCGATGACGGCGGCGTGCCCGGCGAGCAGTAGTCCGGCGGCGGTCGGCCGCACGCCGCGCCCGACGCGTTCCAGCAGGGCCGTCCCGGTCTCCCGCTCCAGCACCGCCACCTGCTGGCTGACGGCGGACGGGGTGTAGCCGAGCGCGCCGGCCGCCGCGCTCACCGAGCCGTGGTCGACCACGGCCCGCAGGACCTGCATCCGTCGGACGTCGAGTACCTCAGTCATGTAGCTCAGCTTAAAGGTGGTGAAGAACATTTCGCTTGTGCTACCGGGTCCCGTCGCGGGACCGTCGTCGAACACCCCGACACCCCCCTGGCACCCGACACCGCCCCTGGGCACCCGACACCGCCCCTGGGCACCCGACACCGCCCCTGGGCACCCGACCCCGACACACCCGACACCGTCACCTCGACAGAAGGAGCACCGCCCGTGCTGCGGATGGCCGTTCTCGCCCTGTTCTGGGGCTCGGGCTTCCTCTGGATCCGGCTCGCGCTCCAGCACGGGCTCACCCCTGTGCAGATCACCGTGCTCCGTTCGGTCCTCGGCGCAGCCGTCCTGCTGCTGCTCGCCCGTTCCGCCCGGCAGCGCCTGCCGCGCGGCGCCGCCGTCTGGCGCCGGCTCACGCTGGCGGCGCTGCTCTGCAACGCGCTGCCGTTCCTGCTGACCGCGTACGGCGAGCGCGGCGTCGGTTCCGGCCTGGCCGGGGTGCTGCACGCGACCACCCCGCTCTGGTCCCTGCTGGTCGGCCTCGCGCTCGGCACCGAACGGGCCCTCGGCACCGAACGCGCCCGCGGCCCGCTGCGGTTGGGCGGTCTGGTGCTCGGCTTCGCGGGCGTGCTGCTGATCTTCTCCCCGTGGCGGGACGGCGGCGGCCTCCCGGTCCTGCCGGCGCTCGCCCTGCTCGGCGCGGCGGCCAGTTACGCGATCGCCTTCGCCTACATGGCCCGTGCCCTCACCGGCACGGGAACGGGCCCGTTGGCGCTCTCCGCCGCCCAGCTCACGGCCGCGGCCGGGCTGAGCACGCTCGCGCTCCCGGTCAGCGGCTCGCTCGACCCGGTCGCGGGCGCCGATCCGCTGGGACTCGTCGCCGTCGCCGTCCTCGGCGTCGCCTGCACCGGGCTCACCTTCCACCTCAACTACCGTCTCATCGCCACGGAAGGCCCCACGAGTGCGGCGACCGTCGGCTATCTGCTGCCGGTGGTCTCCACGGCGCTCGGCGCGCTCGTCCTCGGCGAGGAGCTGACGATCCGGACCGTCGCCGGAATGATCGTCGTACTCGCCGGTGTTTTTCTGACGAAACATCACCGGGCCCAAGCCCCCGCCCTCATGCCGACCCCCACCGCTTCACGCGACTGAACGGACCATGCACCCCCACTCCCTCTGGCGAACCGCCGACTTCCGCACCCTCTTCGCCGCGACCGCCCTCGCCCAACTCGGCACCAACGTCGGCTACGTCGCCGTCCCGCTGATCGCCGTCGAGGCGCTCGACGCGGGCCCGGGGCAGGTCGGCGTCCTCGCCACCCTGAGCACCCTCGCCTTCCTGCTCATCGGCCTGCCCGCCGGCGCCTGGGTGGACCGGATGCGCCACCGCCGCGTGCTGATCGTCGCCGACCTGGTGAAGGCCGCGTTGTACGCCTCGATCCCGCTCACCTGGTGGCTGGGCGGGCTCACCCTCTGGCAGCTGTACGCGGTCGCGCTGCTCACCGGCTGCGCGACGGTCTTCTTCGACGTCGGCTCGCAGAGCGTGCTGCCCCGGTTGGTCGGCCGCGGGCACCTGGTGCAGGCGAACGCCGCCGTCGTCGGCCTGATGGCGGTCGGCAACGTCGCCGGGCGCGGCGCGGGCGGCCTGCTGGTCCAACTGCTCACCGCGCCGTTCGCGATCGTCGCGACCGCGCTCAGCCACCTCGGCTCGGCGCTTCGCCTGATCGGGCTGCGCCGCACTCCCGCCTCCACCCCCGAGCCGATCGCCGACGGGGGCGGGGGCGGGGGCGGCGGCGATCGGCCCGGGGGAGGCGGGCTCGGAGCACAGATCGCCGAGGGGCTGCGGCACGTCCTCGGCAACCGGGAACTGCGCGCGCTCGCTCTCACCGGGGCCCTCACCAACCTGGGCTTCCAGCTCGTCAACACCCTGCTCCCGGTGCTGTTCGTGCGGGAACTGGGCCTTCCCGCCGGGGCGTTGGGCCTGTTCTGGGCGGTCGGCGGGGTCGGCACCCTGCTCGGCTCGCGCGGCGCCCGCCCGATCGCCGCCCGACTCGGCTACGGACGCACGCTCGGCCTGGCCGGCGTCTGCGTGGCGCCCGCCGGGCTGCTGGTGCCGCTGATCGGGCACGGCCCCTGGCTGTTCGCGGCGGGGGCGGGCTGGCTGCTGGTCTCGCTCAAGACCGGGATGGACAACGTCCTCGGGGTGAGCCTGCGCCAGCGGATGACCCCGGACGCGCTCCTCGGCCGGATGAACGCCACCTTCCGCTTCCTGCTCACCGGCGCGCTCGCGATCGGCTCCGCGCTGTCCGGGCTGCTCGGTGAACTCGTCGGCCTGCGGGCCACCCTCTGGTTCGGCGGAGCCGTCCTCGCGGTGGCCTTCCTGCCGGTCTTCCTCTCCCCGATCCGCACCCGCCGCCGGCTCCCCGACGCCGACGCCGAAGCCGAAGTCGAAGCCTCCGAAGGCCCCGTCCCCACCCAGCTCCCCGCGCAGCCCCGACAGGCCTGAAGGCCTACCAGCCCGGCCCGTGCCCCGGCTGCCAGTCCAGCCCCAGGTGCGGGCGCGGGCGGTGGATCCGCAGCAGCGCGGTCACCGACCAGACGACCAGGGTCAGCAGGGCGTAGAACAGCAGCAGCGCCCAGAACGGAGTGGTGGACATGCTCCCGTCCTCGAACCGGCACCACGCGTCCGGCGGCAGCCAGGACGCGCCCGTCTCCAGCAGCCGTCCGCCGCCGGGCACCAGGCCCTGCTCGCAGCGCTCGCCGAAGTCCAGTGACCGCACGTACAGCAGCCCGTACAGCGAGCCCGCCGCCGCGAGGGACAGGACGGCGCCGAAGGTGAGCAGCACCGCCCGCCGTCGCCCGGTCGCCGTACGGATGTTCGTCACCGGGGCAGCGTACCGGCGCACTGTCCGGGGCGCCGCCGGGATCACCCGAGCAGGCCGCCCATGTGCGCGTCCTCGGCGAGCAGCCGCCACGAGCACCCGGGCGAGGCGAACGCCTCCGGGTCGACGGCCTCCACGAGCCGGTCCACCACGGTGCTCAGCAGCGACTGCGGGTCGAACACCGCCCAGGTGTCCCGGCCCCGCCCGCAGTCCCAGCGTTCCCACTCGGCGCGCAGCCGCTCGTACGTCCACAGCGCGTACAGCAGGGCGGACAGGTCGCGGTTGAGGTAGGCCTCCGGTTGGCCGTCGTCGTACCAGTCCGGCAGTTCCAGGCGGCCGGTGACGCCGTCCAGGGCGATCGTCAGATCGGTCGGCCAGTCCCCGAGCGCCAGGAACTCCCGCTGGTACGGGCGTTCCTCCTCGCCGTCGAAGTACTCCGGGTACGCCTCCGCCATCGTGACCAGCGGCTCCTCGCAGACCCCGAACATCGCCCCGCCCAGCGGCAGTCCGATCTCGGTCAGCAGCCGCCGGGTCGGCTCGTGCACCAGCCCGGCGGGCAGTTCCTCCGCCCGGTAGCGGTGCACCAGGCCCGCGCCGTCCTCCTCGCCCGTCAGCGCGGCGAGCTCCGCCACCAGCTCCGGGCCGACCTCGTACGCCGGACCGCCGGGACCGCCCGGCAGCGCGCCCCAGCCCAGTGCTCGCACGAGCAGTGCCGTGCCCCAGTGCGCGGGCGGCGTCGCGGACCGTCCGAACAGCCCGGGGTCGATCTCCCGCATCCGCCGTTCGGCCCTGGCCGTCACCTCGGCGACCACCGCGGGGCCGCGCCGCCCGTTCAGCGCGTCCGCCCGCCGGGCCGCCTCGGCGACCGCCTCCACCTCCCGCACCAATCCGGCCAGCGCGGGCAGACCGGAGGCCAGCAGGTCCCGCCGCGGGCCCGGTTCGCCGAGGAACACCTCGCCGGTCGTTCTGTCGAGCAGCACCAGGCCGCCGGCCGCGGCGAACGGCGCGCAGTACTCCGTCTCGCCCAGGACGAACAGCCGCTCCGCCTCGGGCAGTGCCGCCAACGCCCCGTCGCCGAGCACCCCGAAGTCCAGGAACGCCCCCGAGAGCGGCAGCCCCTCCCGGATCAGGAACTCCCGGCTCCCCGGGTGCACCACCCCACTCGGCAATCCGTCCGCCGCGACCCGCGCACACCCCACGTCCCCCATGCCCCCCACGTCCCCCGCCTTCCACCGCCCCGACCCTTGACCCCCAGACCCTAGCCGCCCCATCCGACACCAGCGCGGACAAGCCACCGCAAGCCACCGCAAGCCACCGCAGGGCTCCAGCCTGTACCGGGCGGGTCAGACGAGCCCGCCGGCCTCCCGGGCGGCCCGCTCCACGCGGGCGTGGTGGGCCTGCCACCAGGCCGCGTCGCCGGGGGCGGTGTTGATCCCGTCGGGGCGCTGGCCGGTGGTGCCGTCGACGAGTTCGCGGAGGAGGTCGGCGTGGCCAGCGTGGCGGTGGGTCTCGGCGATCATGTGGACGAGGATCCGGTGCAGGGTCTGCTCGGCCCGCCGGCCGAACGGTATCCGGCCGATCCCGTCCAGCGGCAGCGCCTCGATGGTGGCGTCGGTGTGCGCCCAGACCCGGCGGTAGCGCCCGGTGATCTCTTCCGTCGTCTCGTCCGCCCGCGCCCACAGGTCGGCGTTCGGCTCGGTGTCGCCGGTGAACCACAGCGGCGTCGGTTCGGGGAACGGCCGCCCGAAGGTGTCGCCGAAGTACATCGCCTCGGCCCCGGTGACGTGCTTGACCAGCCCCAGCAGGTTGGTCCCGGTCGGGGTCAGCGGGCGCCGGAGGTCGTACTCGGAGAGGCCGTCGAGCTTCCACAGCAGGACGTCGCGGGCGTCCTGGAGGTAGATCCGGAGGTCGGTTTTGGGATCGGTCTTGGGGCTGGTTGCCGTCATGGCATCAGTCTGTTGATCGCGTCGGACCTGTCCATCGATTTCCGTGCACCCAGGGGTTGGCAAGGGGGAACTACGGAGTGTGACGGGCGGGGCGGGGAGGGTGTGGACTTGAATCTTTACGAACGAATGTTCGATCCTGGGGTTGTGTCCGTTTTCGAACCTGCTTTCGATTCCATCGCCGAGCGACCGACGCTCCGGCCGGTGGCGCCGGCCGCCGTGCCGGCGGCCGGGCAGGCCGGGCAGGACAGGCAGGCCGGGCAGGGCGTGCTGCCGGTGGTGCCGGCGCTGCGGGAGGTGCTGCCGGACGGCGGGCTGCGGCGGGGGACTGCGGTGTCGGTGGCGGGTGGGGACACCGGGCTGCTGCTGGCGCTGGCGGCCGGGGTGAAGGAGACCGAGGGCGGCTGGGCGGCGGCCGTCGGGCTGCCGGACCTGGGGCTGGCCGCGGCCGAGGGGTACGGGCTGGACCTGCGGCGGCTGCTGGTCGCGGACGACCCGGGGCCGCACTGGGCCGAGGTGGTGTCGGTGCTGGCCGGCGCGGTCGAACTGGTCATGCTGCGCCCGGACGGCCCGGTGCCGCCGAAGCTGGCCACCCGGCTGGCGGCGGTGCTGCGGCGCAGCGGCTGCGTGCTGCTGGTGGCCGGGCCGTGGCCGGGGGCGGCCCTGCGGCTGGGGGTGCGGTCCGGGCGCTGGTTCGGGCTGGGGGACGGTTACGGGCAGCTCGCCGGGCGGCAGGTGGAGGTGGTGGCCGAGGGGCGCGGTTCGGCGGTGCGCGGGCGGACCGCCCGGCTCTGGCTGCCGGACGAGCACGGCGCGGTACGGCCGGTCCTGGACAGAACGGTCCTGGAGCGTCCCGTTCCGGGGCGGCCCGGGGCCGTCGAGCAGCCGCTCGAACGGGTAGCGGTGGTGTGAGCGATGGCGGACGACAGGACACCGCGGGTGCTGGTGGTCTGGTGCCCGGACTGGCCGGTGGCGGCCGTCACCGGCGACGACCCGGTGGCGGTGACCGAGGGCGGGCGGATCCTCGCCTGCTCGGCGGGTGCCCGGGCGGCCGGGGTGCGGCAGGGGCAGCGGCTCAAGCTGGCCCAGCGGCTCTGCCCGGCGCTGGAGCTGCGCGACCGCGACCCGGAGGCGGAGACCGGCCGCTTCGAGCCGGTGGTCGCGGCGGTGGAGGCGTTCACGCCCCGGGTGGAGGTGGTCCGCCCGGGCCTGTGCGCGATCCCGGTGAAGGGGCCGGGCCGCTACTTCGGTGGCGAGGAGGCGCTGGCGGCCAAGGTCCGGACGGCGGTGGCGGACGCGTTGGCCCGGGAGCCGGTCCCGGACGCCGCCCCCGGCGCGGTCGCCGTGCCCGGTACGGATACCACCCCTGCGACGGAGCACCCCCCGCCCCCGCCCGCCCAGGTCGGCGTCGCCGACGGCCTGTTCGCCGCCGTGCTCGCCGCCCGCGCCGGAGTGCTGGTGCCGGCCGGGCGGACGGCGGAGTTCCTCGCGCCGTACCCGGTGGGCGTGCTCGGCGACGAGGCGCTGGCGGAGGTGCTGGGGCGGCTCGGCCTGCCGACCGTCGGGGCGTTCGCCGCGCTGCCGCCCGAGGCGGTCGCGGACCGCTTCGGCCCGGCGGGGGCGGTGGCGCACCGGCTGGCCCGGGGCTTGCAGCCGCGCCCGCTGGTGCCGCGCGACCAGGAGCCGGACCTCGCCGTCGAGCAGCGCTTCGACCCGCCCGAGCCGCTGGCGGAGCCGTTGGTGTTCGTCGCCCGCACGCTGGCCGAGCAGCTGCACCAGCGGCTGGCCGGGGCCGGGCTGACCTGCCGCCGGGTGGCCGTCGAGGTGGCCTGCGCGGACGGGCGGACGGCCTCGCGGCTGTGGCGGCACGAGGGCGGGCTGTCGGCGACGGCGCTGGCCGAGCGGGTCCGCTGGCAACTCCAGGCCTGGCAGGGCGCGGGCACGTTCGCCGCGTCCGGGGAGTCGTCCGGGGAGGCGCCCGACGCCGGGTTCGCCCTGCTCCGGCTGGCCCCCGACGGCCTCTCCCCGGACCAGGGCCGCCAGTTGGCGCTGTGGGGCCAGGCGGTCGCGGACGACCGGGTGGAGCGCGCGGTGGCCCGGGTGCAGGCGGTGCTCGGGCATGCCGGGCTGCGCCGGATCGAGCCGGCCGGTGGGCGCGGTCCGGGCGAGCAGGCGGTCAAGGTGCCGTGGGGCGAACCGTACGAGGCGGCGGGGTCGGTCGGCGCGCCCTGGCCCGGGCGGCTGCCGGAGGTGTGGCCGGCGGTGGTGCTGCGGGAGCCGGTGCCGGTGCGGGTGCTGGACGAGGCCGGGCTGCCGGTCACGGTGGACGGCCGGGCGGGGGTGTCGGCCCGCCCGGCCCTGGTGGTGTTCCACGATGGCCCGTCGGGCAGGGAGGGGCAGGGGCGACAGGAGCGGGTGGACGGCTGGACCGGCCCCTGGCCGGCGGTCGAGTACTGGTGGGACCAGTCGCTCGCCCGCCGCCGGGCCCGGTTCCAGGTGGTGCTGGGCGGTGGCCGGGCGCTGCTGCTCACGGTGGAGGGGGGTGCGTGGTACCTGGAGGCCGGCTACGACTGACGGCCACCGGCCCGAGGGGGGGATCCGAGGGGGGGGATCCGAGGGGGGAGAGGTGACGAACCGCGAGAACGAAGGCGACCCCCGATGGGCTTCACCAGCCACCCCACCCTCCCCTGGAGCGAGCTGCACCGCCGCCTGACCGGCGCCGCGCCGGACCGTACGGTCGTCCCCCTGCGCCGCCCCGCCCAGGAGGAGCCCGCCCCCGGAGTCCCCGGAGTCCCCGGAGTTCCCGGAGCACCCGGAGTCCCCGGCGCACCCGGAGCCCCCGGCGACGGCAGCGAGCCCTGGGCCGAACTGCACGTCCACTCCGCCTTCAGCTTCCTGGACGGCGCCAGCGACCCGGAGGACCTGGTCGCCGAGGCGGCCCGGCTGGGCGTGGAGACGCTGGCGATCACCGACCACGACGGCCTGTACGGCGCGGTCCGGCTGGCCGAGGCGGCCCGGGGGACGGGCGTGGCCACCGCGTTCGGCGCCGAACTGACGATCCGTCACGACGGCACAGAGGTGGAACACTTGCTAGTCCTGGCCCGTGATCCGGCCGGCTACCGCCGACTGTCCGCCGCGATCGCCGCCGCCCAGCTGGCCGGCGGCGCGAAGGGCCGCCCGGCGTACGACCTCGCGGCGCTGGCCGGGGCGCACGGCGGCCACTGGGCGGTGCTCACCGGCTGCCGCCTCGGCCGCGTCCCGGCAAAGCTCGATGACGGCACGGCCGGGCACCAACTCCACACCCTGACCGAGGTGTTCGGTCGCGACAACGTCCACGTGGAGCTGATCGACCAGTGGCTTCCCGGCGACGACCGGCGCAATGACGCCCTCGCCGCGCTCGCCGCCGAGCAGGGCCTCCCGGTGGTCGCCTCCACCAACGCCCACCACGCCGGCCCGGCCCAGGGCCGGCTGGCGCAGAGCCTGGCCGCGCTGCACGGGCGCCGCACCCTCCAGGACGCGGTCGGCTGGACGCGGGCCGCAGGCACCGCGCACCTGCGCTCCGGCCGGGAGATGGCCGCCCGGCTGGCCCGCTTCCCGGGGGTGCGGCGGGCGACCGCCGAACTCGGCCGTTCCTGCGCCTTCGACTTCACCAGGCTGGACCCGGAGCTCCCGGGCTTCCCCGTCCCGGAGGGCGAGAGCGAGATCAGCCACCTGCGCGCCCTGGTCGCCACCGGGGGCCCGGCCCGCTTCGGGCCCGGCAACGCGGCCGCCCGGCGCCAGCTCGCCCTGGAGCTGGACGTCATCGAGGACCTCGACCTGGCCGGTTACTTCCTGATCGTGCACGACATCGTCGACTTCTGCCGGAGCCAGGACATCTGGTGCCAGGGCCGCGGCTCGGCCGCCAACTCGGCGGTCTGCTACGCCCTGGGGATCACCGCCGTCGACCCGGTCCACTACAAGCTGCTGTTCGAACGCTTTCTGTCCACCGCCCGGGCCGGGCCGCCCGACATCGACCTGGACATCGAGAACCGCCGCCGCGAGGAGGTCATCCAGTACGTCTACCGCCGCTACGGCCGCGAGCACGCCGCGCAGGTCGCCAACGTGATCACCTACCGGCCGCGGCTGGCGATCCGCGACGCGGCCAGGGTGCTCGGCTATCCGCAGGGCCAGGTGGACGCGTTCAGCCGGCAGACCGACTTCCGCTCCGCACCCGGTGCGGACGCCGTGATCCCCGCCGACGTGCTCTCGCTCGCCGCCCAACTCCACGGCCTGCCGCGCCACCTGGGCATCCACTCGGGCGGCATGGTGCTCACCAGGGAGCCGATCGGCGAGATCTGCCCGACCGAGTGGGCCCGGATGCCCGGGCGTTCGGTGCTGCAGTGGGACAAGGAGTCCACCGCCGGCGCCGGGCTGGTGAAGATCGACCTGCTCGGCCTCGGCATGCTCGCCGCGCTGCACGACGCCTGCGACCTGGTCGCCGAGCACCACGGCCTGCGCTACGACCTGGCCACCATCCCGGACGGCGACGCGGGCGTGTACGCGATGCTGCGCCGGGCGGACACCGTCGGCGTGTTCCAGGTCGAGTCGCGGGCCCAGATGGCGACGCTGCCCCGGCTCAAGCCGGACCACTTCTACGACCTGGTGGTCGAGGTCGCGCTGATCCGGCCCGGCCCGATCCAGGGCGGCTCCGTCCACCCGTACCTGCGCCGCCGGGCGGGCGCCGAACCGGCCGGCTGCCCGCACCCGCTGATGGAGAACGCGCTCGGCAAGACCCTCGGGGTGCCGCTGTTCCAGGAGCAGATGATGCAACTCGCCATCGACTGCGCCGGGTTCACGCCCGCCGAGGCGGACCGGCTGCGGCAGGCGATGGGCGCCAAGCGCTCGCACGAGCGGGTCGCCCGGCTGCGCGAGCGGCTGCTCGGCGGGATGGCCGAGCGCGGCATCCCCGAGGAGGTCGCCGAGGACGTCTACGGCAAGATCGAGGCGTTCTCCAACTACGGCTTCCCGGAGAGCCATGCGATCAGCTTCGCCTACCTGGTGTACGCCAGCGCCTGGCTCAAGTACCACTTCCCGGCGGCCTTCACCTGCGCCCTGCTGGCCAACCAGCCGATGGGCTTCTACTCGCCGCTGAGCCTGGTCGCGGACGCCCGGCGGCACGGCGTGCGGGTGCGCGGGGTGGACGTCAACGCCAGCGCGCCGCGCCCCACCCTGGAGCCGCACCGGGGGGCGACGCCGGAGCCGCCGCTGACCGCGGGCCGCCCGCAGCCGGCGATCCGGCTGGGCCTGGAGACGGTGCGCGGCATCGGCGCCCCGCAGGCCGCGGCGATCGCGGCCGGGCAACCGTACGCCGACCTGGAGGACTTCGCGCGCCGCACCGGTCTGCCCGCGCCGGCGCTGGAGGCGCTGGCGACGGCGGGCGCCTTCGACTGCTTCGAATTGACGAGGCGTCAGGCGCTGTGGACGGCAGGGGCGTTCGCCGGGATCTCGGCCGCACTGATCCCGGGGACCACGCCCGGGACGGAGGCGCCGCCGCTGCCCGGCATGAGCCCGGTCGAGGAGACCATCGCCGACCTGTGGGCCACCGGAACCTCCGCCACCAGCCACCCGCTCCAGCACCTGCGCGCCCGCCTGGAGCGCGGCGGCGCCCTGTCCGCCGCCGAACTCCCCGACGCGGCGCCGGGATCGGAGGTGGTGGTCGGCGGCCTGGTCACCCACCGGCAGCGGCCGCCGACGGCCGGCGGGGTGCTCTTCCTCAGCCTGGAGGACGAGACCGGCCTGATCAACGTGGTCTGCAACCGCCCGGTCTGGGAGTCCCGGCGCCGCACCGCCCTCGACCGGGCCGGCCTGCTGGTCCACGGCCGCATCGAGCGCGACCGCGGCGCCACCAACCTGATCGCCACCCGGCTCACCCCGCTGCGGATCGGACTCTGAGCGGGGTGAGCCGAGGGCGGGACCCTGGACCGCCCTCCACCCCAGGGGATGTGACGATCAGTCAGCTCGGGCGGGCGTCCGCCCCTTGCCCGGGGCGCCGGCGAAGACCTGGGCGATGGGGAGCCAGGCGGTCGCGGTGGGGCCGGTGGCGGTGAGGGCGAGGTCGTCGCGGTGGCGGCGCTGCGTCACCAGGAGGCAGAAGTCCAGGGCCGGGCCGGTCACCCGGTCCGTGGCGCCGTCCGGTCCGAAGGTCCACAGGCCGCCGTCGGGCGCGGTCAGTTCGAGCCGGACGGGCGATTCGGGGGCGGGCAGCCCGTGCAGGGTGAACGCGAAGCCGAGGGTGCGCAGCCCCAGGTGGGCGATGTGCCGCAGCCGGGCGGTGGGCTCGCGGGCGGCGCCGAGCGCGTCGGCGACGTCCTGGCCGTGCGCCCAGGTCTCCATCAGTCGGGCGGTGGCCATCGAGGCGGGCTTCATCGGCGGGCCGAACCACGGCAGCCGGGTGCCGGCCGGGGTGGCGGCCAGTGCGGCCGACACCTCCTCCCGGCCGGCGCGCCAGCGGGCGAGCAGGTCCGCGGGTGCGGCGGCCGCGCCGCTCGCCGCGCCCTCGTTCACCGGGTCGACGCCGGCGGCCGGCAGCGTGCCGAAGCGCTCGTCGAGGGTGGCGGCGAAGCCGTCCGCGTCGCGCGCGGCCAGCGCCGTCCAGTCGTCGGTCCAGGCCAGGTGGGCGATCTGGTGCGCGATCGTCCAGCCCTCGGCGGGCGTCGGGCGCGCCCAGCCGGCCGGGTCCAGTCCGGCCACCAGGGCGTCCAGCGCCGCGCTCTCGGCCCGCAGGTCGTCCAGCAGCGCGGCCAGGACGTCCGCCGCGGGCGTCGTCGGGGTGTTCGGGTCCGTCATCGGTTTCCCTCCTTCCGGGTCCGGCGCACTACCCGCCGGTACGTCACGGCCGCACCCTACGCCCGGCCCGGCCGCCGTGCCCGCCACTGCGTCGAAGACGCGGGGAACACCCATGTCAGCACTCTCGCCAGCGGCCGTGCCGCGTGTGACAATCTCGCGATGACAAGGGCGAAGACGGGCCCCGGGGCCGCGGACACCCTCACCACCCCGGCGCACTCGGACGATCCCGGGCTCGCCGCCCGCGCCGCCGAGTTGGTGCGGGACGCCGTGCTCGGCGACCTCGCGCGGCGGGTGGTGGCCGAGTGCGGGGCCGACGTCGGACTGGTCGGCGTGCCGCAGCCGCCGGCCGGGCCCCGGGGGCGCGACGCGGGCATGGTGCTGCGCCACTGGGCCGGCACCCGGGCCGACCTGCTGCACGACCGGGCCGTCCCGACCGGCACCGGCCTGGGCGGGCGGGCGCTGGCCGAGCGGGCGCCCAGCTGGGTGCCCGACTACCGTGCCGCCACCACGATCTCGCACGACCACGACGCCGCCGTCAGCGCCGAGGACCTGTACGCGATGCTCACCGTGCCGCTGCTGCACGGCGACACCGTGTACGGCGTGGTGTACGCGTCGCTGCGTGCCGTCGTCCCGTTCGGGGACGTGCGGATCGCCGCCGTCGGCGAACTGGCCGCGACGGCGACCCGGGCCCTGGCCGGGGCGGCCGCCTGGCGGTCCGCGCCGCCCCGACGGGCCGCCCCCGTACGGCCGTTGACCCCGCGCGAGCACGAGGTGCTGCGCTGGGCGGCGACCGGCCGGACCAATCCGGAGATCGCCGCCCGGCTGGGCCTCACCTGCAACACCGTGACGGGCTACCTGAAGTCCGCGATGCACAAGCTCGGCGTCCGCAACCGGACCGAACTCGCCCTGGCGGCACGCGAGTCCGGCCTGGTCGACCGGTGAACATGCCTGGTCGGGGCCAGTGGGTGCGCCTCAGCCGACCTGCCGCTCCCGCCCCGTCCAGTACGGCTCGCGCAGCCGGAACTTCTGCAGCTTCCCGGTGGCGGTCCGCGGCAGGGCCGCCCGGAACTCCACCGAGGTGGGCGACTTGTAGCCGGCCAGCCGCTGCTTGCAGTGAGCGATCAACTCGGCCTCGGTGACGGGCCCCTGGCCCTCCCGGAGGACCACCAGCGCCTTGACGGTCTCGCCCCACTTCTCGTGCGGCACTCCGATCACCGCGGCTTCGGCGACCGCCGGGTGGCCGTACAGGCAGTCCTCCACCTCGATCGAGGAGACGTTCTCCCCGCCGCTGATGATGACGTCCTTCTTCCGGTCCGAGATGGTCAGTTGGCCGTCCTGGCCGAGGACGCCGCCGTCGCCGGTGTGGAACCAGCCGTCCCGCAGGGCGTCCGCGGTGGCCGCGGGCTGCTGCCAGTAGCCGTCCAGCACGGTGTTGGAGCGCACCAGGATCTCGCCGGAGGCGTCGACCCGCAGCCGGGTGCCGAGCGCCGGGGCGCCCGCCTGCACCAGCTTCTCGGCCCGTTCGGCGGCGGGCAGGGCGTCCCACTCGGCGCGCGAGCGGTTGACCGTGACCACCGGGGAGGTCTCGGTCAGGCCGTAGAGCTGCATGAACTCCCAGCCCAGCTCGGACTCGACCTGCTGCACCACCGAGGTCGGCGGCGGCGCGCCGGCCACCACGATCCGCACCCGGTCCCGGCCTGGCACCGGGCCGTCCCACTCGGCGGCCGCGTCCAGCACCATCTGGACCACGGCGGGCGCGCCGCTGAGGAAGGTCACCCCGTGCCGCTCGACCCGGCGCAGGATCTCCGCGCCGTCGACCTTGCGCAGCACGATGTGCCGGGCGCCGAGCCCGGTGAGGGCGAACGGCAGGCCCCAGCCGTTGGCGTGGAACATCGGCAGGGTGTGCAGGTAGACGTCCCGGTCGCCGGCGCCGTAGTGCAGGCCCATCAGTACCGCGTTCAACCAGATGTTGCGGTGGGTGAGCTGAACGCCCTTGGGGCGGGCGGTGGTTCCGCTGGTGTAGTTGATCGTGGCGGTGTCGTTCTCGGCGATCTCGTACCGCCGGGGGGAGTTGTCGAAGTCGTGGAGCAGCGCGTCGCTGTCCGCGCCGAGCACGAACTTGTGCTTGGCCGCCACCCCGCCCAGCGCGTCGGCGAGTTCGGGGTCGATCAGCAGGACGGACGCGCCGCTCTGCTCGACGATGTACGCCACCTCCTCGGCCTTCAGCCGGAAGTTCACCGGGACCAGCACCCGCCCGTACCCGCTCACCCCGAACAGGGAGGTCAGCAGCCGGGCCGAGTTGTGCGACACGACGGCGACCCGTTCGCCCGGCCCGACGCCCAGCCGGTCCAGCCCGGCCGCTTGCGCCCGGGCCAGTTCGGCGACCCGGCGGTAGCTCAGCTCGCCCCAGGATTCGGCCGGCTGCACCGGCTCGTCGACGATGCCGACCCGGTCGCCGTAGACCAGCTCGGCCCGGTCGAGGAAGTCCATCACGGAGAGTGGAATCTGCATGCGCCCACTGTCCTCTCCCACCCGCCCGCCGGACACCCCCGATCGGGGGTGTCGCCGGTGGGAGCAGAGTGGAAGGAGCGGATTCCGTTTGCTGAGCCCGTCGCGAACAGACGGGCGACCGATGCGGCGGGCCCACCGGCCACCTGCTAGGAAGATCGCAGCGAACGGCCATGCACCCACGGGGAGAAGCACCATGAGCGACCGACGACCGGGCAGCACCCGCCACGAGGCCGGGGGAGTGCGGTGACCGCCCCCGTCACCGCGCACCCGAGGGCCGCGGGCCTGCTGCTGCGCCCCTTCGAGGACGCGGACGCGCCGGCCCTGATCGAGGCGTACCGGGACGAGACGCTGCGCCGCTTCACCCGCACCCCGGTGGGGAACGCCGAGGAGGCCGCGCACTGGCTCGGGCTGCAGTACCGGGGCCGGGCGGAGGGCCGCCGGTACAGCTTCGCGGTGCTGGAGCCCGGCACGGGCGAACTGCTCGGCAACGTCGCGCTCAAGCGCGGCACCCCGGGCGGGGAGGCGGCCGAGGTGGGCTACTGGACGGCGGCCGCGGCCCGCGGCCGGGGGGTGGCCCCGCGCGCGGTGGTGGCGCTCACCGCCTGGGCCTTCGAGGTGCTCGCCGACGACGGCCTGGTCCGGATCGACCTGCTGCACCAGGTGGACAATCAGGCCTCCTGCCGGGTCGCGGAGAAGAGCGGCTACGCCTTCCAGGAGGTGCTGACGGCCTTGCCGCCGGAGTTCCCGTTGGACGGTCACCGGCACTCCAGGAAACGGCTGGACGGGGCCGAACGCGGCAGGTCAGAGTAGCCGGATGGGATCTCTGGTACGACACGTGACGATCGACTGCGCCGACCCGCACGGCCTCGCGCAGTTCTGGGCCCAGGCGCTGGACGGCACCCTGGGCGAGGACGACAACCCGGGTGACGAGGAGGCGGTGGTGGAGTCCGCGGGCGCCTCGCTGCTGTTCATCCGGGTGCCCGACGGCAAGTCGGTGAAGAACCGCGTCCACCTCGACCTCCAGCCGCAGGACCGCAGCCGGGACGAGGAGGTGGAGCGCCTGGTCGCGCTGGGCGCGACGGTGCTCGGCGACCACCGCACCCCGGACGGCAAGGGCTGGGTCACCCTGGGCGACCCCGAGGGCAACGAGCTGTGCGTCGAGCGCAGCCAGGCCGAGCGCATCGCCACCGGCAACGCCTGAGCCAACGTTTGGGCCACCGCCTGGGCCACCGCCTGAACGACCGGCCGCCGAGTCCACGAGGACTTGGCGGCCGGTCGGTTCGCCCCGCCTGGCGCACCCGTCACACGACAGGCCGACGTCTCGGGCCGTCGCAGTGGAACCGTCCGATAATCGAACCTGGCTGATGCCACGTCGCGGCGAGCTTCCCCGACCCCACCACCCGAGAGACAGGCAGGTACCCCATGGCCAGAATCGCCGTGATCGGCGCCAACGGCACCATCGGCAGTGCCATCGTCGCGGAGGCGGCCGCGCGCGGGCACGAAGTCACCGCGGTGGTCCGCGACCCGGACCGCTACCAGGGTGAGGCGGCCTTCGTCGAACGCGCGGACGTCCTGGACCCGGCCCAGGTGGCCCGGGTGGCGGCCGGCCAGGACGTCCTGGTCAGCGCGGTCGGCGGCGGCGACGGCCCGGGCCACCTGGCGCTGATCGGGCCGGCCGCCCGTTCGCTGGTGGAGGGCCTGCGCTCGCTCGGCGATGCCGCGCCCCGGCTGATCGCGGTCGGCGGCGCGGGCAGCCTGGAGACCGCGCCGGGGGTGCGGGTCTGGGACGCGCCGGGGCTGCCGGAGCCGGTGCTGGAGATCATGCACGCGCACGGCGCGGCGCTGGACTTCTACCGGGCGGTCTCCGACGTCCGCTGGACGGTGCTCAGCCCGGCCGCCGAGATCGGCCCGGGGGAGCGGACCGGCCGCTACCGGACGGGCCTGGAGCAGCTGCTCACGGATGCTGCCGGGCGCAGCCGGATCTCGGTGCCGGACTACGCGGTCGCCCTGGTCGACGAGGCCGAGCAGCCCGAGCACATCGGCGAGCGCTTCACCTGCTGCGCGCTGTAACCCTCAGTTACGGTGCGCCCGGTCAGCCGAGCTGGATCGACCGCTTGGCGAGCCCCATCCAGAACCCGTCGATGACGCTGCGCTGGCTGCCGAGGTCGGCCTCGCCGGCGCCGAGGGTGACGAACAGCGGGGCGAAGTGCTCGGTGCGCGGGTGGGCGAGCCGCCCGGCGGGGGCCTTGCGCTCGAAGTCGAGCAGCGCGTCCAGGTCGTGGGCGTCCAGGGCGCGCCGGCCCCAGTCGTCGAACTCGGCCATCACCGAGCTGATCCGGCCGTCGTTGCTGAGCGCCCGCAGGTTGTGGGTGAAGAAGCCGCTGCCGACGATCAGCACGCCCTCGTCGCGCAGCGGGGCGAGCCGGCGGCCGATCTCCAGCAGCCGCTGCGGGTCGAGCGTGGGCATGGAGATCTGGAGGACGGGGATGTCGGCCTCCGGGAACATCTCCACCAGCGGGACGTACGCGCCGTGGTCGAGGCCGCGGTCGGGGATGTCCTGGACGGGCGTGCCGGGGGCGCGCAGCAGCTTGCGGACGCGGTCGGCGAGCGCCGGTGCGCCGGGGGCGGCGTACTGGACCTGGTAGTAGTGCTCGGGGAAGCCCCAGAAGTCGTACACCAGCGGCACGGTGGTGACGGCGCCGAGGGCGAGCGGTGCCTCCTCCCAGTGGGCGGAGACCATCAGGACGGCCTTGGGCCGGGGCAGGTCGGCGGACCAGGCGGCCAGTTCACCGGGCCAGACCGGGTCGTCGGCGAGCGGCGGCGCGCCGTGCGAGAGGTACAGGGCGGGCATACGCTCGGGGGCCGCGGTGCTCATGGCGTCCTCCTCCTGGGTCGAACGGGACTGGTGGCTCGGCAGAGTAGTTCAAATTTGAACCTCTACTCGCTGACCGTACACCTTCGTTCGAATTTGAACAACAGGAGTAGGCTTCACTGCATGTCCACACTGAACGAACCCCGCTGGCTGGACCAGGACGAGATGGCTGCCTGGCGGGGCTTCGTCGTCGCGAGCAACCTGCTCAACCGCCGACTGGAGCGCCAGCTCAAGGAGGACTCCGGCCTCTCGCACCAGCAGTACGAGATCCTGGTCCACCTGTCCGCCGCCCCGGCCCACGCGCTGCGGATGACCGAACTCGCCGACAAGCTGGTCACCTCCAAGAGCGGCCTCACCTACCAGGTCACCCAGCTGGAGCGGATGGGCCTGGTCGCCCGCCGCTCCTGCCCCAGCGACGTGCGCGGCGTCATCGCCGAACTCACCGACCAGGGGCGGGAGTCACTGCGGCAGGCCGCACCCGGGCACGTCGCCCTGGTCCGCGAGCTGCTGATCGACGTGCTCACCCGCGAGCAGCTGGCCGTGCTCGCCGAAAGCCTCGGCGAGGTCAGCGCCCGGCTGCGCCTCGACGACACACCCTGAAGTCCCTCAGTCAGTTCCCCTGCGCTGCCCCCCCCGCAGCAGCCGCCGCTCCCGTTCGGCGGTCTACCGAGCCTGAGCCGGGGCCTGAGCCCGGACCGGCTGCGGGGCGCAGAGCAGGGCGGTCCGCAGGTCGAGCCGGTCCCGCAGTCGGGCCAGGCTGCGGCCGGTCAGCTCCTCGATCCGGCGGATCCGGTAGTGCACGGTGTTGACGTGGATGCACAGCGCCTCGGCCGTCCGCGCCCACGAGCCGTCGTGGTCCAGGAAGACCGCCAGGGTGCCCAGCAGCGAGACGCTGTTCGCCCGGTCGTGGGCGGCCAGCGGGGCCAGCAGCCGGGCGTGGAAGGCGGCCGTCACCTCCGGCGGGATGCCGCGAAGCAGTCCGTCCAGCGAGTCCAGTTCGGCGGCGCTGCCGACCGGGCCGGCCGAGCCCTCCAGTACGTAGCGGGCCTGCACCAGCGCCGCCCGCAGCGCGGCGGGGGCGGGCGGGGCGGCCGGGCCGACGCCCATCCGCAGGGTGCACCGGCCGGTCAGCCGGCTCTGCAGCGCGGGCCGGGCCCGGCGCAGCCGTTCGGCGACCTGCTCGACCGGTGCGGCCACCAGCGCGGCGGACCGCCCGCCGCGGTCGGTCCCGGCGGCGTACGGCGCGCCGAGCGGGTGCAGCGCCTCGGCCAGCGCGTACGCCGCCCAGGCGACGGGCGGGCCGTCGCCCGGCGCGGCACCCGCCTCGCCCGCCCGGCCGCCGTCGATCCGCGCGGTGACCGCCACCAGCGACTCGGCCCCGCCCAGCCTGCAGGTCGCGAGCGGCTCGGCGAGCCCGGCCTCCCCGGCGAGCGCGTCCAGTAGCCGCCCGGCGGCCCGGCGCCGCGCGCCCGCGTCGGCGTGGGCGCGGGCGGCGAGCGGGGCGAGCAGTTCGGCCAGGGCCTGGAGTGCCGGTTCGGCCGCCGCCGAGCGCAGGTGCGGGCGCAGCCGCCAGCCGTCGAACGGCGAGCCGTCCTGGGGCCCGACGGGCAGCCCGGTGTCGCCTCGCCCGGCGGGCGGGACGGGTGCGGCAGTGGCGGGTGCGGCGGTGGCGGCAGCGGCGGTGGCGGCGACGGCCCGGCCGCCGGCGGTGGTGATCGAGCAGTCCGCCACCCCGAGCCGGCCGACCGCGTGGGCCAGCACCTCGCCGGCCCCGGCGTCCGCGTGCAGCAGGTCGAGCAGTTCGTGCCGGACGGTCTCCGGGATCGCCGCGGTGTCCTGGGCGCCGGCCCGCAGGTCCCCCCAGAGCCGCAGGTAGACGCGGTCGGTGACGGCACGGAAGCTGACTCCGGCGGGCACCGCCAGCAGCGGGATGCCGTGGGTGCGGCAGGCGTCGGCGAGGCTGTCCGGGACGCTGCCGTGGGTGCCCTCGCCGGCCAGCAGCGCCGCCACGCCCGCGCTGCGCAGGGCGGTGGCGAAGCGCAGCGCGCCGGAGGCGTCGGCGGGCTGCCACCAGACCAGGCCGGTGAGGACGAGTTCGCCGGGCTGGAGGTAGCGGGCCGGGTCCTGGAGGTCGGTGGAGCTGAGCCCGGTGACCGGGCGGTCGAGCAGGTCCGGGGTGCCCCAGGCCAGGCGGATGTCCAGGTCGTCGAGGTGCAGCAGGTCGCCGACGATCATCTCTCGCTCATCTCGCTCTCGCTCTCGCCTTTGTGCGCCGCGCACGGCTGCTCCTCGCAAGTGCAAGGTTCAGATGTGTATGGGCATCGTAAATGCAAGTCATGCGGCGGTGATTCTTCTTGTCGGATCATCCAGTGCGGGCCCCCTCGGCGGGTGTGCGGAACCAGTCGTCCGCCCGATTGCGGTGCCGCTTCCATCGGCTTTCGCGGCTTCCGCCGGCTTCCACCGGTGCGGGGCGCGCCGAGCCGCCTCCTCGGACATGCCCGCTCCTGTCTCCGCAGTTGCCAGCTGAAAGCGCTCCATCCCATCGCAGCTGCCGCTGAAATCATCCTTTCGGCGCCGCAGCTGCGAATGCCCGAGCCCTCCCTCGGGTAACCCCCTCCCGGGTCGCAGCGGCGCGGCCCGGGAGGAGGGAGCACCATGACCCCGTCGAGCCCCACCGTCCGGCTGCACGGCCACTTCGACCGGCCCGCCGAGCTGTCGGTCGACCAGCTGCGCGCCCTCCCCGCGCACCGCGTCGAGGTCAGCTTCGACTGCCTGGCCGAGGGCGAGCAGCGGCACGACTACGAGGGGCCCGCGCTCTGGGACGTACTGTGCGCGGCCCGGCCCCGGATCGACTTCTCCGGCCGCAAGCAGCGGCTGCGCTTCCTGCTGTCGGTCAGCGGTGCGGACGGCCACCGGGCCGTCGTCTCCTGGGCCGAGATCGACCCCGACTTCGGCGGCCAGCGGATCCTGCTGGCCACCAGCATGGACGGCGCCCCGCTGGACGCCTCCGGCCCGCAGCTCGTCGTCCCCGACGACCACTGCGGCGCCCGCTACGTCAGCGGGGTCACCGCCGTGTGGCTCGGCCCGCTGGGTGAACCGGCGGCCTGAGCCCCGGCCGCGGGCGGGCCTTGACCCCGCCCCGGGGCCCGCTCTCGCCGAGTGCTTCGCGGTGGAGCATCGTCGCTGCTCGGAGGGGGTGCGGGCGATCGCGGGGAATACCGAAAAACAGCTCGCCGGATGCCTGTTTCCGTGCCAACATGCCCCATATGGGGACGATTCTGCACGGCACCCTGGTGACCCTCCGTACCGCCGGCACCGACGACATCCCGGCGCTCGCGGCCATCCGCGGCACGCCCGAGGTGTTCGCCCGCTGGCGGGGCGGTGACGACCTCGCCGACGCCGTCGCCAGCGACCTGGAGGAGCCCGACACCGAGACCCTCGCCGTCGAGGTGGGCGGGAAGATCGTCGGCGCCATCCAGTGGTACGCCAACAACGACGACGAGTACCGGCACGCTGGCATCGACATCTACCTCGACCCGGAGGTCCACGGCGTCGGCCTCGGCGCGGACGCCGTCCGTACGCTGGCCCGCCACCTCGTCGACCACCACCACTACCACCGGCTGATCATCGACCCGGCGGCCGACAACACGGCCGCGATCCGCTGCTACGCGAAGGTCGGCTTCCGCTCCGTCGGCACCATGCGCCAGTACGAGCGCGGCCCGGACGGCACCTGGCACGACAACCTGCTGATGGACCTCCTCGCGGACGAGCTCCGCTGACCGGCGCGCGAACTCCGCTGACCGGCGCGCCCGTGCGGCGGTAGGCGGCCCGGCAGCGGCCCGACCGGTCCGGAGCGCGCGTGGCGCGGAGTCAGATCGCGGCTGCGCCTGCGGTCGCCCGCTCCGGCGCCGGGCAGCCGCAGGTGCGCCGCAGCACCAGCCGGGCCGGGAAGGTCCGCGCGCCGGTGGAGCGCCGCTCGGCCCCGCCGAGGACCAGGTCGACCGCGGCGCGGGCCATCTCGTCCTGCGCGGTCGCGACGGTGGTCAGCGCCGGGCCGGCGATCACCGCCTCGGCGATGTCGTCGAATCCGGCCACCGCGAGCTGCTCCGGCACCCGGATGCCCAGGTCGTCGGCGGCCCGCAGCAGGCCGATCGCCTGGTCGTCGGTCGTGCAGAACACGGCGGACGGCCGGTCGGGCCGGGCCAGCAGGGCGAGCGCCTCGGCGTGCGCCCGGACGCGGTCGAACGGCGCCGGCACCAGCCGCCCCTCGGTCGCCAGCCCGGCCTCGGCCAGCGCGGCGGCCCAGCCGGCCGTCCGCCCGGTGACCGGGTCGTGCGGGCTGAGCGCGAGGGTGCCGCCGAAGCAGTGCACCTCGGCGTGGCCGTGCCCGAGCAGGTGCCGGACCACCTCGCGGGCGCCGCCCTCGTCGTCCGCCACCACCGCGACGCCGTCGGCGGTCTCCGCCCGGTGGTGCAGCAGCACGACCGAGGTGCCGTCGCCCACGTCGAAGCCGGTGAGCCCGGGGGTGGCCGGGTCCTGGGTGACGAGGATCAGCCCGTCGACCTGCATGCCGAGGAACGCGCGGATGTAGTGCGCCTCGCGCTCGTCCACGTAGTCGGAGTTGCCGATCAGCAGGAGCCGGCCGTGGTCGGCGGCGGCCTGCTCGACGGCGTGCGCGAGCCCGGCGAAGAACGGCTGGCGGGCGTCCGGCACGACCATGCCGAGCAGGTTGGTCCGCCGCCGTGCCATCGCCTGGGCGACCCGGTTGGGGCGGTAGCCGAGCTCCTCGACCGCCGCGAGCACCCGCGCCCGGGTCGCGGGCGCCACCGGCCGCGGCCCGTCGTTGATCACATAACTCACGACCGCCGTGGACGTCCCCGCCACCCGCGCCACATCGTCCCGTGTCACCCTCGCCATGCCCGCGAGCCTACACAGCGCCTCCGACAGCTCCGGGCTGCCGTCGCCGCCGGGCGCCCGCCGTGGTCAGTACGTGTGGTCCGCGGTGATGTCCGCCGAGAGGCCGAGGGCCTGTTCGGCGGGTCGCCCGCGCAGCGCCAGCAGGGTCTGGGCGAGCGCGTCGACGGCGGCCAGGTGGGCGAGCCGGCTGGCCGTGGTCTCCAGGCCGAAGACCAGGTCCTGCCCGCCCGCGACCAGGGTGTGGGTGGCCGTCTCGGTGAGCGGCGAGCGGGCGTAGCTGGTGAGCGCGACCACGGCCGCCCCGGCTGCCCGGGCCCGGCGCGCGGCGTCGATCACCAGCGGGGTGGCGCCGCCGTGGCTGACCGCGAAGCAGACGCCGTCGGGCGGGAGCTGGGCGGCGGCCAGCTGGGCGGTGAGCGGGTCGGCGGGGGCGTCGACGCGCAGGCCGAGCGCGCGCAGCCGGTAGGCGAGGTCGAGCACCACCGCGCCGGACAGCCCGGAGCCGACCAGCACCACCTGGCCGGCGCCGGCCAGCACGTCGGCGGCCGCCCGCAGGTCGTCGGCGGTGAGTGTGGCGGTGATCCCGTCCAGGGCTGCGCGGGCGGCCCGCAGGGTGTCGGCGAGGGCCCGGGCGGCCGGGTCGCGTGCGTCGTCGTCGGCGGGGGCCGGGGCCGTGGCGGGGGAGTGCCGGGCGGCGGCGATCTTCAGCTCCTGGTAGCCGCGGAAGCCGAGCCGCTGGCAGGCCCGGACCACGGAGGAGGGGGCGGTGCCGGCCAGTGCGGCGACGTCGCTGACGCTCAGGTGCACCAGGCCGGCACCCCGGTCGAGCACCACCTCGGCCACCCGCGCCTCGGCACCGCGCAGGTCGCCGAGCCGGGCCCGGATCCGCGCGGCGAGCTGGGACTCCAGGGGCGTCATGTCGGAATGTCCTTCCATGGCGCTAGGGTAGCGTGGAATTTGGTTCCAGGCCGTGCCGGGTCGCCGGAAGGCCGTCGGAGGGGAGCTTCGCCATGCCCGAGATCGTGCCGGCCGTGCCGGTGGCCGTGCTCGCCGCGGCCGTGCTGCACGCCGTCTGGAACGGCCTGGCGCACCGAATAGCGGACAAGCTGGTCGGCTTCGCGCTGATCAACCTGACCTACACCGCGTGCGCGCTGGTCCTGGTGCTGCTCAACCCGCTGCCGGCGGCCTCGGCCTGGCCGTACCTGCTGGCCTCGGTCGCCGTCCAGACGACGTCGACGGTCCTGCTGCTACGCGCCTACCAGCTGGGCGACTTCGGGCAGATGTACCCGATCGCGCGCGGCTCGGCGCCGCTGCTGGTGGCCCTGCTGTCGGCCACCGTGCTCGGCCAGCGCCCGGGCGCGGGCGAGCTGTTGGGCGTCGTGGTGATCTCCTGCGGCCTGATCGGGCTGGCCTTCGCCAAGGGCGTCCCGGGGCGGGCGCAACTGCCCGCGCTCGGGGCCGCCGCCGGGACGGGCGTGATGATCGCCGTCTACACGGTGCTGGACGGCAGCGGCGTCCGGCACGCCGGGACGGTCGGCGGCTACGTGGCCTGGCTGTTCCTGTTGCAGGGGCCGACGCTCGCGCTGATCGCCTGGGCCCGGCGCGGCCGTTCGCTGCTGACCGGGGTCGGCAAGGTGGTGCCGGTGGGGATCGCGGGAGGCGTGCTCTCGTTGACGGCCTACGGCCTGGTGGTGTGGGCGCAGTCCCGGGGGGACTTGGCGACGATCGCGGCGCTGCGCGAGACGAGCATCGTGATCGCCGCCCTGATCGCCACCGTGGTGTTCCGGGAGCGGCTCGGCCGTCTGCGGCTGAGCGCCAGCCTCATCGTGCTGGCCGGGATAGCCGTCCTGGAGCTGGCCCGGCCGTAGCGCTGTCTGGCCGATCGCGGGCTGATCCACCGAGACCGGCCGGACAGGATTCGGTGGCCGTCAGCCCTTTTCCGGCACGATCACGGTCAGCGAGGTGCTCAGCACCTCGAAGCCCAGGGACTCGTAGAGCCGACGGGCCGGGTTGCTGTCGGTGACGGCCAACTGCACCTCGACGAGCCCGCGTTCGGCGGCGTCGGCGACGGCGCGGCGCAGCAGGTCCGCGCCGAGGCCCCGGTAGCCGAGCTCCGGGTGCCGGAAGACGTCGGCGATCCACGGCAGGCCGCCGCGGTCGGTGAGGACGAGCCCGGCCACCACCCGGTCCTGCGCGTCCACGGCGAGCAGGCTGGACGGCAGCACCGGCCCGATGACCTCGCCGGCGAGCAGCGGGGCGATCCGCTCCGCCAGGGCCTGCCGGTCGTCGCCCGCGAAGTGGTCCGGGTGCCCCGGGGCAAACGCGGCCCGCCAGGCCTCGAACAGGTCCTCGGGCGCGCGGTCGCAGGGCACGGCCCGCAGGCCGCCGCGCAGCGGGGCCCCGGCCCAGTCGGCGGGCGGCGGGTCGGCGACCAGGTCGCGCCGCATGGCGTGGGAGTGTCGGAGCACGGTGGCGCCGTGCTCCAGCAGGGCGAGGCCGAACTCGGGGGCCCCGGAGACCACCCACCCGGCCAGCTCGGTGCGGACGAATTCCACCGGGTCGGTGCCGTCGTTTCCGTCCACCACCTCCAGCAGGTCGGCCCAGGGCCGCCCCTCCCGCTCGCCGAGGAGGTAGCGCACCACCGGTACGCCCTCGCCGTTCCGCCCGATCACCCAGTCAGTCTCGGTCACACCCAGCCCCATTCGTACGGTCGTTCGTCCGCCGTCATGGTCGACGAGAGTGCGTCCGGGGGCAACCGAATTGTCAGGCCACCACCGCGGCGCGGACGCAGAGCACGTCCGGCAGGTGGGAGATCAGCGGTGACCAGCTCTCGCCCTCGTCGTGGCTGCCGTAGACGTCGCCGGTCCGGTTGCCGAAGTAGATCCCGGCCGGTTCGGCGTCGTCGGTGCGCAGCGCGTCGCGCAGCACGACGCCGTAGTGGTCCTCGCCGGGCAGGCCGTCGGCGAGCGGCTGCCAGCTGGCGCCGCCGTCGGTGGTGCGGAAGACCCGGCACCGGAGGCCGGGCGGGATGCGGTCGTCCCCGCCGCCGAGCGGGAACAGGTAGGCGGTGTCGCCCCGGCGCGGGTGGGCGGCGACGGCGAAGCCGAACGCGGCGGGCAGCCCGTCGGCGACGGAGCGCCAGCTCGCGCCCCAGTCGTCGCTGCGGTAGACGCCGCCGTGGTTCTGCAGGTACAGCCGGTCGGGGTCGACGGGGTCGGGGGCGATCTTGTGCACGCACTGGCCGAACTCGGGGTACTGGCCCTCCTCCGGGAGGAACTCGGCGCGCAGGCCGGTGTTGGCGGGCTCCCAGCTGTCGCCGCCGTCCTTGCTGCGGTAGACGCCGCCGGTGGAGACGGCGACCAGCAGCCGCTGCGGGTCGCGCGGGTCGGTGACGACGGTGTGCAGGCCCTGGCCGCCGTAGCCGGCGCCCCAGTCGGTCCGGTGCGGGTGGTTCCAGAGCGACTCGACCAGGCGGAAGGTCTCGCCGCCGTCCTCGGAGCGGAACAGCGCCGCGGGCTCGGTGCCGGCGTAGACGACGCCGGGGGCCTCCGGGCCGGCCGGCTGGAGCTGCCAGACCCGGGTGAGCGAGGCGCCGGTGGCTTCGGGGAAGCGGATCGCCGGCTGCGGCGGCTCGTACCAGGTGGCGCCGAGGTCGTCGGAGCGCCAGACGGACGGCCCCCAGTGGCTGCTGTCGGCGCCGACCAGCAGCCGGGTGCGGCCGTCGCGGCGGTCGATGGAGACGGAGTAGACCGCGTTCATCCGGAAGTGCGGCCCGCTGAACTCCCAGTCCAGCCGGTCGCGGCTGCGGCCGAGAAAGAGGCCCTTCTCGGTTCCGACGGCCAACAGCACTTCGGTCATGCCCACACCACCTGGTGACGAGTACGGCCCCCCGGGACGGCTCCCGCCGCCCAGTGTCCCGCCGTTCACCGGCGGCCACATCTCGCCGCGCCCACTCACCCGGAAGGCTCTCTCGTCAGGAAGGCTCACCCGCCCGGCTCACCCCCGGCAGCCCTCCAGCAGCCGCAGCCACACCTCGCTGATCGTCGGGTAGGAGGGCACGGCGTGCCAGAGCCGGTCGATCGGCACCTCGCCGACCACGGCGACGGTCGCCGAGTGCAGCAGTTCGGCGACCCCGGGGCCGACCAGGCAGGCGCCGACCAGCACCTCGCGGTCCAGGTCGAAGACCACCCTGGCCCGGCCGCGGTAGTGGTCGCCGTACAGCGAGGCCCCGGCGACGGCGCCGAAGTCGTGGTCGACGGCCTTGACCCGCAGCCCGGCCCCTTCGGCCGCCGCCAGGGTCAGTCCGACGGCGGCGACCTCCGGATGGGTGAACACGACCTGCGGCGCGCCCGCGCTGTCGGCCGACGCGGCGTGCGCGCCCCAGCGGGAGGTGTCCAGCGCACGCCCCTGGGCGCGGGCCACGATCGCCGAGCCCGTGATCCGGGCCTGGTACTTGCCCTGGTGGGTGAGCAGCGCCCGGTGGTTGACGTCCCCGGCGGCGTACAGCCACTCGCCGTCGACGCCGAGCACGGTGCAGCTGTCGTCCACCTCCAGCCAGCCGCCCGGCTTCAGCCCGACCTGCTCCAGCCCGACGTCGGCGGTGCGCGGGGCCCGTCCGGTCGCGTACAGCACCTCGTCCACGGTCAGCCGCTCGCCGCCACCGAGCGTCAGGACCACCGGCCCGGCGCCGTCCGCCCGCTCCAGCGCGGTGGCCTCCGTCCCGAACCGGAGGTCCACCCCGGCCTCGCGCAGGCCCTCCGCGACCAGCTCGCCTGCGAACGGCTCCATCCGCGGCAGCAGGTGGTCGCCGCGCACCAGCAGCACCACCTCGGAGCCGAGCGCCCGCCAGGCGGTCGCGAGCTCCACCCCGACCACGCCGCCGCCGACCACCGCCAGCCGCCCGGGCACGGCCGGAGCGGCGGTCGCCTCCCGGTTGGTCCACGGGTGGGCCTCCGCCAGCCCCGGCACGCCCGTGGGCAGCACCGGGCGGCTGCCGGTGCACACGGCGACGGCGTGCCGGGCGGTGAGCACCCGCTCGGTGCCGTCCTCGGCCTCCACGGTGACGGTCCGCACGCCCGCCAGCCGGCCGTGGCCGCGCACCAGCTCGATGCCGGCGTTCCGCAGCCACTGCACCTGGCCGTCGTCGTTCCAGTGCGAGGTGAAGGAGTCCCGCCGGGCCAGCACCGCGGCCGGGTCCAGCCGCCGGTCGCCGACCGCCTCCCGGGAGCCGGCCACCGCGCGGGCGTCGGCCAGCGCGGCCACCGGGCGCAGCAGCGCCTTGCTCGGCATGCAGGCCCAGTACGAGCACTCGCCGCCGACCAGTTCGGCCTCCACGACCACCGTGCGCAGGCCGGCGGCGGCCGTCCGGTCGGCGACGTTCTCGCCGGTCGGGCCGCCCCCCAGGACGATGACGTCGTACTCCTCGGCGGTGCTGGTCATACCCGGTCCTCCGTGCTGTCGATGGCCACCCCGGCCCGCAGGGCGAGGGTGATGGGCGTGTGGTCGCGGACGTCGAGCAGCCGGGCGTGCCGGGCGCGCCGGGCGTCGTCCAGCGCGTCGGTGAGGGCGCCGGTGAGGGCGGCCTTCCGGGAGGTCGGCCCGTGGCTGCCGTTCGTCTCGTACCCGAGCCTGACCCGAACGGCCTCCAGCGGCCACTTCTTGCGCTCCGCGTGCATCCGCAGGGGCTCGCTTTCCTGTGGGATCCGGCCCCCGGCCGGACGGGGGGGGGGGGGGGGGGGCGGCGGCGGCGCCGCCCCCCCCCCCGCCCCCGCGCGTGCGGGCGAGGAACCCCGCACCACACACACGCACACAACCC